>CALDCO010000031.1 GCA_937937185.1 uncultured Flavobacteriaceae bacterium | reverse complement strand
GAAGGCCAAGCAATTGTGACTTATGTAGACAATCCTGAAGCTTTTAATACCACGCTAACACAATGCGACGAAGACGATGTATCAGATGGGTTAACACTATTTAATTTAACCGAAGCTAACGCTGTGATCACTGGTGATATTCCTGGCTTAAGCACACAATTTTATCGTTCTCAAAATGATGCTGAAAACGATACTAATGCCATACCCAATCCAAGGTTGTACAACAACATTTCTAATCCTGAAACCCTTTTTGTTAGAGTAACTGAAGACCAGACGGAATGTCTGGCATTTAGTAGTTTAACATTAAATGTGAGCGCCACTCAAATCGATGATTATACAGCGCCCCATGTGTGTGATGAAATAGATTCGCCTGATGGTTTAAACACCTTCATGCTTGATGATTTCTCTAACGATATTAGACTTTTAAATGGTTTAGCAAATAACATTCAAATTAGCTATTACGAAACCATAAATGATGCCTTATCAGAACAAAACCAACTGCCTTCTGTTTATAGAAATACGGTTCCCTATTCTCAAACCATTTATGTTCGTGCCGAAAATGATAACGCTTGTTATGGAATAAGTAATGTACTACTTAACATAAGCACTGTACCAGAATTTGAAGAAAGTGATACCATCTATTATTGCCTTAATAGTTATCCAGATTTCATAACATTAGAAAGCCTCCTTATTTTTGAACCAGGAAATGATTATACTTATTTATGGTCTAATGGCGCAACAACACCCACAATACAGGTCAATGAAACTGGCACCTACACTGTAGAGGTAACAGATCAATCAGGTTGTACTAGTACCAACACTATTGTCGTAGAACCTTCTAATATCGCAACCATAGATGCTGTAACTATTGTTGATGGTAATTTAAATAATGTCGTTACCGTAAGCGCTTCTGGTGAAGGTACTTACACCTATGCATTGCTTGGTCAAAACGGGCAAATCGTTTATCCTTACCAGGAAAGTAATGTTTTCGACGATGTGTTTCCTGGAATATATACGATAGCAGTAAGAGATATTAAAAATGATTGTGGAATCGTTCAAACGACTATTTCTGTAATAGGTTTCCCAAGTGTTTTTACCCCGAATGGTGATGGCATCAATGATAGCTGGCAAGTTTATGGTATCAGTAACCAATTTCAACCTAATAGCAACATCCATATTTTTGATCGTTATGGTAAGTTATTAAAACAAATAAATCCTTTAAGCCAAGGATGGGATGGTACTTATAATGGCAACCCTTTACCAACTAGCGACTATTGGTTTTATGTTACGCTTCAAGATGGTCGTGTCTTTAAAAATCATTTTACCCTTAAGCGATGATAACTCTAAAAACCTTAATCACCATCTGTATGGACTACATTTCTACATATTAATTTGTACTTTTAACAAAGTAAATAATATACATGCGGCGTCTAATACCAACTTTACTAATTTTTCTTTTCGGTTTCCCTTACATCGGAATCTCTCAGGAAATTGATTTGTTTGCTCAATTTAATGGGCGTTTTGATTATACGGCGATTGGAAATACTCTTAATTCTGCAGAAAATAACACGACAAACCTTTGTCAAGAATTAATACTACCAGAGTCTGAAGCCTCTTTAAATTTATTACCCACTCAAAATGTTATTGCCGCTTATTTATATTGGGCGGGGTCTGGATTAGGAGACACCGAAGTAAAACTTAACGACGCTGAAATTACGGCAGAAGAGACCTACACTATTAATTATTTTCCTACACCTGATACCGAGTTGTTTTATTTTTCATGTTATGCAAATATTACTAATCAAATTATAACTGAAGGCAATACCAATTATAACTTCTCAGAATTAGATATTACAGACGTCATTACCACAGAACCGGGATACTGTTCTGGTAGCACCAATTTTGCTGGCTGGAGTATTTACATTATATACGAAGAAGATACCTTACCTTTAAATCAAATTAATCTTTTTCAAGGCTTAGATATTATAAACAGAAACGTTCAAGAAAAAGTAATTATACTAAATAATATTAATGTTTTAGATAATGAAGGCGCTAAAATTGGTTTTTTAGCTTGGGAAGGAGATAATTCTTTAAACCTAGGAGAAAGCATCTCCATTAATGACAATATATTATCAAGTCCTCCTTTAAACCTTCCAAATAATGCTTTTAATGGCACGAACTCATTTACTGGAGCCACCAATTTTTATAATGCCGATTTAGATTTTTATAATATCGAAAATAATATTGGTATTGGGGATACACAGCTAGAAATTAAACTAACTACTGCTGCCGATTTAATTATTTTAAATAATATCATTACGGTTTTAAATAGCCAATTGCCAGATGCCACGCCCTCAATAAATAGCATTTCTAATGATTGCGGAAGCCGAGTTATAAATGTAAATTTCACGGTTTTAAATTTAAATAGTACCGATATCCTTCCGCCAGCTACGCCTATTGCTTTTTATATTGATGACGAACTTGTTGGACAATCGCAAACGCGAAATAGTATCCCTATTAATGGTACAGAGGCAGGGAATATTTTAATTGCACTTCCCGATACCATTACTACTAATGATTTTATTTTAGAAATGGTTGTAGATGATGATGGTTTTGGTAACGGAACGGTGATTGAAATTATTGAAACCAATAATATTGATCTTGAGAGAGCAAATTTAATCCCGTTGCCCACAAGAATAGATTTAGAAGAGTTACTCGCTTGCGATATTGGTTTTAATTCGGCTATATTCGATTTAACACAGGCACTTAACCAAATTCAAGATTATACAAATTTTAAATTTTACAATACACTTGAAGACCTACAAAATGATTCTAATGAAATTTTAAACCCTCAAGCCTTTGAGGCTCAAAATACGCCTAAATCTGTTTTTATAAAAGGAGATTCTTCCAATTGTTTTGATATTTTTCAATTACCATTAACCACCGAGAATTGTCCTCCTATAGTCCCTCAAGGCTATTCTCCTAATAATGATGGGTTCAATGATTTCTTTAACATTCAAGGGCTCTATACTATTTTTGAAAAACATGAATTATTAATCTATAACAGGTATGGCACACTTATTTTTAGAGGGAATGACGACCTAAAATGGTATGGTAAATCTAATGAAGGCATAACGAACCAAGGCGACCTAGTGCCTGTAGGAACTTATTTCTATGTTTTAAAACTTAATGACGAGAATTACCCTAAACCGCTTACGGGTTGGGTTTATGTGAATTATTAATAATTAATGCATTTTATCGATTTTTTTTGCATTTAATCACAAAAAAAGCTATTTTCATCCCTGAAACCCGAATTATTAACCCCACCATCGAACCTAACCTAAAAGTATGTCTATCCCCTTATTCAAAAAAACGTCGCTTTTCTCCATTATATTATTAACATCTATAGCTGCTAAAGCGCAACAAATCATTACAGACGATTCGCTCACCCCACAGGAACTTATTGAAAATAATTTAGTATTTGGCTGTGTAGAAGTCTCCAATATATCCTCACCCTATAATGGGCAGGGCGATAATATTAGAAGCTTTGGTTATTTTGAAAGAGCAGGCTCTAATTTCCCTTTTGAAAACGGGATTATATTATCTACTGGCCGTGTCAACTCAGCTGGTAATGTTTTGATTACAGATCGTTTAAATGAAGGTAGTGAAGCCTTATGGACCACCGATCCGGATATTGAAACTGCACTTGGTATAACAGAAACGTACAACGCAACGACCATAGAATTTGATTTTATTTCTGGGTCTAACACTGTGAATTTTAATTACATAATGGCCTCTGAAGAATATGCAGAGGACTTCCCGTGTGATATTTCTGATGGTTTTGCATTTTTGATACGAGAAACCGCCTCAACTGGGCCTTATACCAACATTGCTATAATTCCAGGAACTAGCATACCTGTAAGTACTAATACAGTACATGATGAAATTGTTGGGAGTTGCCCTGCAGAGAATGAAGACTATTTTGAAGGCTATAATCTAGGAGACACCAACTACAATGGACGTACTACAGTGATGACAGCAACAACGACGATAATTCCAGATGTGCAATATCATATCAAATTAGTTATCGCCGATCAAGATGATTTTCAAGCAGATTCTGCAGTATTTATAGAAGGGAATAGCTTCTCAACCGATATTTCATTGGGTGAAGACATTTCTACTTGTGATGCGGCGGTAACCTTAAATGCCATAACAAACAACCCTAATGCAGTATACGAATGGTATCAAGACGGTACACTGCTCTCTGGTGAAACGACCGATGTTTTAAACGTAAATACTTCAGCTACCTATAGAGTGGTTATTTCTGTACCTTTAAATGGCACGGCCTGTTCTTTTGAAGACGAAGTAGAAGTGACCCTTAATTCCATACAAACGCAACCCGATTTAATGGATTTTGAGCTTTGCGACGATGTAAGCAACGATGGAACAGAAATTTTTGATTTAACTACTATAACTGACGGATATATTGCAACTCTTCCCAGTGCAACTTATGCTGTGAGTTACCATTTAACGAATATACAAGCTGTAAATAATGAGAACCCGTTTACAACACTATCAAACACCATAAGCCCTCAAATTGTATTCGCTAGAGCAGAAGATACGGTTTCAGGCTGTGTTTATATTGCGCGTATGGCTTTAATCGTAAATCCTTTTCCTATCATAAATGCGCCAGCAAATCCAATAGAAGCCTGTGATGATGATGGGGCAATCTTATCCAACTCAGACGACGAAATTACTGGTGGAAATCCTAATTATGTAGTGACCTATCACAATTCTCAACCCGATGCAGATACAGGAGATAATCCGCTGGCATCCCCATATACTCCTTCGAGTGCTTCTGAACAATTATACATTAGAGTCATAGATATTAATTCGGGCTGTGCAACAACCACTAATGCCACAATAAATATGTTTCAAAGTCCCGTTTTAAACACAGAATTACAAGAAATAGATGCCTGCGAGCAAGATGATGATGGTATCGAAGAATTTGACATTACTAGTGTTATCGATGAGGTTTTACAAGGAATTACCAATGTTACGGTTACTTACCATGAAACTCAAGACGATGCCAATAATAATACCAACCCAATAGCAGATCCAACTCGTTATTTTAACACTCAAAATTTTGTGCAAATAGTGTATGTTAGAGTCGAAAATAATAACTCCTCTTGTTTTAGTATTGCCCCTATTGAGTTACATACCGATTTATTGCAGACTGCTACTAATTTAGGACCTTTCTTTTTCGAATGCGACACTGCTCCTGATGATGGTTTTGCAGATTTTGACTTAAATGTTCTTGAAGGCGCCATTCTAAACGGTATCGAAGATACTAGTGTTACATTTTATCAAACTGAAGACGACCAGATAAACGAAGTTTCACCACTAAATAAAAATGTATTATATGCTCCAATTACAAATGATGAGCATGAACTATTCATCACGCTAACAAGTCCTATTTGCGAACATTTAGACCGTATTATGCTCATGGTAAATCCATCGGTTACGGTGACTGATGCTGTAAGTGAATCTTATTGCGATAATGATGATGACCAAATAACCAGCATCGATCTCACCACTTTTGATGCACTTATGGCAGGTACTAATCCAAATCCAATTGTAGAGTATTATGAAAGTGAAACAAATGCCCAATCGGGTACAGATCAATTACCATCAATCTACGAAAATATAACAGATCCCGCTATTCTATATGTTCGCGTAATAAACTCGCTTACTGGATGTTTTGACGTTGGAGAACTAATTATAGACGTGCTCCCTGCGCCAACAGTAACAACTCCTTCGCCTTTTATTATTTGCGATGACGATCAAGACGGATTTTCAATACTAAATCTAGAAGATAAAATTGCAGAAATCGTTACAGATACAACAAACCGAAACATTACTTTTCATATCAACGAAGTACAAGCGCATGACGAGAGTGATAGAATAACAGACCCTGCAAATTTTAATGCCAATACAACAACGGTTTATGTTAGAGTTGAAAATAGTACAACAGGTTGTTATGCTGTTTCACCTCAAGAAATTATAATAAATACCCTACCCAATTTCCCCACAGACATTTCCAACTTTATAAGATGTGAAACCGATGGAGATCAAACCGCTGCGTTTATTTTTGAAGAAAAGGATATAGAAATTCTAAACGGTCAAACCGATAAAGAAGTGCTTTACTTTGAAACAGAAGCAGATGCCCTATCTGGAACCGCAACGCCAATAGATAAAACAGCACCTTATTTGTATACTAATATGACCCCCGCTAGAGAAATCTATGTTAGAGTTCAAAATCTTACTGATGCAAATTGCTTTGGCACAGATTCGTTTGCACTAGAAGTTGGCGCTGTCCCTGTTTTTACACCGCCAAACCCTATGGATGCTTGCGACGATATTTCTAATGATGGCTTTCATACTTTCGATTTAAATGAACAAATTGATCACATTATTGGTGGAAGAACTGGATTAAACGTTCAATTCTATCTTTCAGAAAATGAAGCAGTAACAGAAACCAATCCTATTCCAGATTTAAACTATACAAATACAGTAAATCCTCAAGAGCTTTTTGCAGTAATAGATAACAACACGTTTTGTAAAGGGATTGCTTCTTTTAGATTGAATGTGATACAAGTTCCAACAGTATTTGAAACTAGTACCGAAATTACACATTGCGATACTGATTTGGATGGCCAAGTGCTTTTTGATATAACAACTGTAGAAGCTGAGGTTTTAGATTCAAGACAAAACAATATCGTTATTACGTATTACCCTGATCAAATAAATTTAGAAAATGAAACGAATCCAATCACTAACCCTGCTAGTTATACGAACATAGAAAATCCTCAAATCGCTTACATACATGTAGAAAATACCGTTTCAAATTGTTCTGTGGCAATTCCTATAGAATTAATAGTTAACCTACCACCAAGAATTCCAGCAATACCAGAATTTGATGTCTGTGAAAATAGCGCAAATGCCTACGATTTAACGGAAGCTATTGCCCCTTTAATTGATGGCCAAGCCAATGTTAATCTTACATTTCATGCAACTGCAATTGATGCTGATTTAAACCAAGCCCCACTTAATACAGATTATACTTATGTTTCAAACAGCGACACTATTTTTGTGCGTTCAGAATTTAATGATACTGGATGTTACCTAACCAGTGCTTTTACTTTAAGAGTAAACCCCACTCCTGCAATAACAGCGATAACTAATCTAGAGGCCTGCGATGATGATTTCGATGACCAGTTAGTATTTGATCTCTCTGCGCAAACGAGTAGAATACTTGGAAGCTTACCTCCAACCAACTATACAGTAACCTACCATAATGAACTAAATGATGCCTTGAATAGTGAGAATGCTTTAACAGATTTAAATGTATTATCTGAAAATAATCAAGACTACTATATTAGGGTAGAAAATAATACGACTTCTTGTTTTACCACCGCAACTTTCTCAACAATTATTCATAGAAAACCCGAAGTGGAAATTACAGATCAAATTATTTGTTTAGACAATTTACCGCTAAGCGTAACTGCTGAAACCAATGTGGCAACAGACAGGTATTCTTGGTCTACAGGAGCAACCTCTTCAACTGTAAATATTGATGCTGTAGGTACCTATTCAGTAACTGTAACAAGTATTAATAATTGTGTAACAACAGAAACGTTTACTGTTAGTGAATCTGAAAAGGCAACTATTGAGTTTACAGAAACGGTAGACTTTGCCGACCCAAATACACTAACTGTTACCGTAAGTGGTATCGGTAATTATTTATACCAATTTAATGATGGAGAACCACAAACTTCAAACTTTTTTAATAATGTCCCTATAGGACCGCATACTATTACGGTTATAGATCTAAATGGCTGTAATTCGGTTTCTAAAGAAATTACTGTTATAGATACACCAAAATTTTTCTCTCCTAATGGCGATGGTCATTTCGATACATGGCACATCACTGGGGTGTCTCAATTAAAAGGCACCACTATCATGATATACGATCGCCATGGGAAGCTATTAAAAACCTTAGGACACAATACCCAAGGCTGGGATGGTACTTATAATGGGGAGATTATGCCAGCAACAGATTATTGGTTTTATGCTAAAGTAGTTAACGGCGATATAAACTTTGAGGTAAAAAATCATTTTGCGTTGAGACGATAGCTATTCTTACCGCACTATTTAAACACATTGAAATTAAAAATTACTATTTGGCTGTTTTGTATTAGAACTTGTTAAAACTTTATAAAACAATTTGATTTCAAAGTTAAAATGGTATAATTCTATTAATTTTACGACATGCGTTTTAAAATTGAATCAGAATTTAATCCTACTGGAGATCAACCCTCTGCCATAAAACAATTGGTTGAAGGAATAAATACAAACGAAAAACACCAAACACTGCTTGGCGTAACTGGCTCGGGCAAAACATTTACGGTCGCTAATGTTATTCAAGACGTACAACGACCAACCTTAGTTTTGGCGCATAATAAAACACTAGCTGCGCAGCTCTATTCAGAATTTAAACAGTTTTTTCCAAACAATGCAGTAGAGTATTTTGTATCTTATTACGACTATTACCAACCAGAAGCTTATATCCCTACCTCTGGCGTTTATATTGAAAAAGATTTATCGATAAATGAAGAAATTGAAAAAATGCGTTTAAGCACCACGTCTTCATTACTCTCCGGAAGACGAGATGTTATTGTTGTTGCTTCTGTATCCTGTCTTTATGGTATAGGTAACCCTGCGGAATTTCAGAAAAACGTGATTTCTATAAAACGTGATCAGGAAATATCTCGAACCCAATTATTACACCGATTAGTTCAAAGTCTCTATTCCAGAACAGAAGCCGATTTTAAGCATGGTAATTTTAGAATAAAAGGCGATACTGTTGATGTGTTTCCAAGTTATGCCGATGATGCCTTTCGCATTCATTTTTTTGGAGATGAAATAGAAGCAATCGAACAATTTAATATTCAGACCAATCAAATCATAGAAAAATACGACCGTTTAAACATCTATCCTGCCAATATGTTTGTAACCTCACCAGATATTTTACAAGCTGCGATTCGAGGCATTCAAGACGATTTGGTAAAACAATTTGATTACTTTAAAGAAATAGGAAAGCACTTAGAAGCAAAGCGACTTAAAGAGCGTACCGAATTTGATTTAGAAATGATTCGTGAATTGGGCTACTGCTCTGGTATAGAAAATTATTCCAGATATTTAGATGGCAGGCAACCAGGAACACGCCCTTTTTGCTTGTTAGACTACTTTCCAGATGATTATTTAATGGTTGTAGACGAAAGCCATGTTACCATTTCGCAAGTGCATGCCATGTATGGTGGGGATAGAAGCCGTAAAGAAAATTTAGTAGAATATGGTTTTAGACTACCTGCCGCCATGGATAATAGGCCTTTAAAATTTGAAGAATTTGAAGCCTTGCAAAACCAAATTATTTATGTTAGTGCTACTCCTGCCGATTACGAACTACAAAAAACCGAAGGCGTTTACATAGAACAAATTATTCGCCCAACTGGACTCCTAGACCCTATTATTGAAGTAAGACCCAGCTTAAATCAAATTGATGATTTAATTGAAGAAATTCAGCAGCGTGTAGAAAAAGATGAGCGTACTCTAGTTACGACACTTACTAAACGCATGGCTGAAGAGTTAACCAAATACTTATCAAGAATAGACATAAGAGTGCGATACATCCATAGCGATGTGGACACTTTAGAACGTGTCGAAATTATGCAAGATTTAAGAAAGGGTATTTTTGATGTGTTAGTTGGGGTTAATTTATTACGTGAGGGTTTAGATTTACCTGAAGTTTCTTTAGTTGCCATATTAGATGCCGATAAAGAGGGTTTTTTACGCTCCACCAGATCATTAACTCAAACCGTAGGTAGAGCGGCTAGACATTTAAATGGAAAAGCAATAATGTATGCAGATAAAATAACTAAAAGCATGCAAAAAACAATAGACGAAACCGTTTACAGACGCCAAAAACAAATTGATTATAATACTAAACATAATATCATTCCTAAAGCTTTAAACAAAAGCTTAGATAACGCGCTAAGTAAAAATTCTGTAAGCACCTACAGTTATGAACTAGAGGCTGCCAAGGCTGCCGAACCTGAAAGTGAGTACTTAACCAAACCGCAACTGGAAAAAAAGATAAGAGAAAAGCGAAAACTAATGGAAAGTGCAGCGAAAGCTCTTGATTTTATTATAGCTGCTAAATTAAGAGATGAGATAAAAGCGTATCAAAATAAACTTGAAAAACTAAATTAACCGTCTACAAACTAATTCTAAAAAACGGTTCTATTAATTGTATTGTACTTTAAAGATATCGATAAGTACATCTGGTGGCACCATTCTATTAGGAAAGCCCTCCATTAAATACAATACTTTAGTAATAGATTCATGACTCAATCCCATTCTTAATCCAAAATTATAAATCTTTATAACCTCTTTTTTCGTCATGGTCGAATCTTCATGCATCAATAAAACTAATCTATGAAATTGAACAACACGTTCACTATGCGATTTTAAGTGTCTGTAATTAATGGGATGCTGTATCAAATAATTAAAATCCTCTCTAGATATATTGAGTTGTTCAGCAACTCCAAGCAAAAAGTTATATTCGAAAACGCCTTCTATTTCCTCCTTTTTAGCATAAGCTATCATTTCTGATAATAAGCTTAATTTCTCTACTCTGTTAAACATAACCAAGTTGTTATTAATAATGGGATAAAGTTAAGTAGAAATGTTAATTTATCGTCCTATTTATCGTGTATCTCATCGAAAATAGACTAGATTTACATCGTATTTTAAAGCATTTCGGCATATATTTTCATTTAAAAAAACATAACCAATTCATTATCAATTAATTAACAATGAATAACAACGACATCCTTAAAAAGCTAAGAGTTGCCCACAAACTAAGAGACGATGATATTATAAAAATATTAAAACTTGTCGATTTTAGAGTCTCTAAAAGTGAATTAAGCGCCTTCTTTAGACGAGAAGATCATCCAAACTATGTAGCCTGTGGAGATCAAATTTTAAGAAACTTTTTAAACGGGCTTATTATACATCTTCGTGGCCCAATGCCTCCCAAAAAAGCTAAGAAAGAATTTGATAAAAATAAGGGTTCTAATAAAAAAACAACCCATTCAAAAAAAAGAGAGCAATAATTAGATAATTATCACTCTCTTTTAAAATTTTGTTTTTTTAGATTCTATTGTACTAGAATATCCTGTTGTGAAGGTGTCTATTCAAAAAACTTAAACTTTAGGTTTATAGAAATTGCCAAGCCTTGTTTAAAATAATTTCGAAAAGCGAATAAAACTCACGTTTTATTTTTTAATAAATTTAATGGTGCTCCCGCTCTCAAATTTTAAAAAGTATAGCCCATTAGTTAAGTTTCTAACAATTATTTTTTCATTATTGTTTATAAACCCGCTATTTACTTCAACTCCTAAAACATTATATATTCTATAGTTTTCTGTTTCAGTTAGCCCATTTAAAGATATAAATTCTTGTGATGGGTTGGGATATAATGTAATATCAGATTTACCAATAACATCATCAGTAGAAAGTACAGATAAATTAAGTTTAGAAAAACTATTTTGAAGTTCAGTCATGTATATATTCCCATCATTTGCAGATCCAAAACGCATTCCACGTACATTTACCCATTCAACAAGGTTCGCTTCGGGTACAGCATCTGTAAGGTTTACTTTTAAAAATTTAGAAGCGCGTATATCACCAAAATACAGAGTATTTCCCCTTATTTCTAAACCAGAAGGTGAATTAAGTCCATCTATTAAATCTGTTACAACTGGAGCAGTTCCAGAAATATCTACTTTCGATACTTTACCACTTTTAGAAGTAGTGGCAAACACATCTTCTAATGTAACATAAAAACTATTATCACTAGGGTCAACTATAATATCAATAGGAGAAAAACTTCCAAATCTTACAACATCTTCAACCATTGGGTTTGGATCTTTATAATTTATTTTCGATAATTTGTTACCAGCAGTTTGCGTAATGTAAAGGTAATCACCATGAAATACTAAGCCATTTGGTCTACTTAAACCTGCCACAATTTCTACTGCTACTGGTGTTTGCGAAGTAAGATCCATTTTAAACAACCTCCCATCTGGGCTATTATTACCTTGATCGGCTACAAAATATAAATCATCACCAAGAATTCTGACCGCTCTTGGATTTCTTACATCGGTGATCACATCTGTTGGTGTTTGGTTTATACCCGTAATATCTATTTTTGATATTTTCTCACCAAAATACTCTGGCACATAGGCATAATTTCCTTTGATGTCGAACAGTCCAGGACGTTCAAATCCAGATGCTATATCAATAATCTGTGCCTCTATTTTTTCGTTACCTAGAACGCATAAAAAAAAGACTAAACAGATGCTTTTTAGTTTTACAACCATGACAATGAATTTTAAATTAGTTTACTATTATTAGTCGGGGATTTCCTGCAAAGTTAACAAAATAAATGATTTTGAAGTAGTAATTTAATAAATTCTTAAATTATGGCGGCGAGTATTACTTAGGTTTTAAACGGGTTTTGTATCATAAAATACATACTAATGTTGAGTTAAAAAGAGGCGCTATTTTTTGTTGAACTTTAGCACATTAGCATTTTCAAACTTTAAAAAATACATCCCAGATGATAAGTTTTGAATGTCTATTGCTGCTTTATTTGCCACCTCTCCTTTAGCTATTTCTGCTCCTAAAGTGTTGTATATTCTATAATTTTCTGTCTTTGTTAACCCTGAAATATGGATGTAATTAGATGATGGGTTTGGATACAAAACAACTGCATCTAATACAGCAGGGTCTTCAACAGTTGATAGCGTTGACAAATTTAGTTTAGAAATTTTACTAAACTCAGAGAAATACAAATAATCACCAATAACTGCCAGACCCACAGGGTCTTCTAATCCTGTTAATACCTCAATAGCACCTTGATTAGGCGATGAAATATTGGTTTTTACTATTTTTCCATTGAAAGAATCAGAAATATATAAATCGTTACCATTAAATGCTAATGATTCAGCTTGTCCTAAATCTGCTCCTGTTAATACATCTACAGGAGTTGGATTAGAAGCCGAAATATCAATTTTAATTATTCTTCTTTTGCCAGTTTCTGTGATATATAAATCATTCCCTTTTAATGCTAAGCCACTTGGAAATTCTAATCCATTTAGTACCAATGTTGGTGTAACAGGATTGGGAGCAGTTATGTCTATTTTTAATATTTCCCCTTCACCTAGGTCTGAAAAATATAAATCATTACCCTTTAAAGCTAAACCATAATAAAGATTATTATTAGCCTCACCTGTGACGATATCTATCACTTCAGGAGTACTAGCGGTAATATCGATTTTAGATATTTTTGCGGCATTAAATTGTGAAATGTATAACTCATTATTATTAAATAATAATATCAAAGGCGAGACGATTTTTAATACCTCTGTAGGTATTGTTGGTGTAGAATCTGTAACATCAATTCTTGACATCTTCCCTGATTGTCCAGAAAAGTCTTCTTCATGCGTAAAATATAAATCATCCCCTCTATGCGCTAAACCATCTGGAAAAAGCAATCCCTCAGCAACTACTGTTACTTGAGCATTTAAAGCGATGCAACTAAAAGTGAGTATTAAAATGTATAATTTCTTCATGACTTTATTTTTATTCTGTTGTTAATTAATTGTGCGCTTTTTTTAAATTAATGTTTTTAATAGGCATCCCTAAACATTAAACTAAATACAGTAAGCTAATTCTACAATTAATGTGAGTTCGACACAAGAAAATTTACGTCAGTGAGAGTGATTTTCGATAGAAAATGGTATCGAAGACGAATAAATTTTCAATCATGAGCCTAATTTAGATACTATTTTTCTTCGTTTCACCTTGAAAAATCACTCAATTTGACGACTTTTTCATTCCAAATCCTTATTGTAGAAATCACGTTAATTATTAATGTGGCACAATTAGCTACACATTATTTTTATCTAGGTGCGCATTCCTTTTTAACTAAAACCTTAAAAAATTAATAATTATGTCTTTTTATTAAATTTTAATGCCGTACCATTTTCAAACTTTAAAAAATACAAACCATTGGCTAAGTTTTGAATATTTATTGCTGCTTTCTTTGAAACCTCTCCGCTACTTATTTCTGCACCTAAAACATTATATATTTTGTAGTTTTCGGTCTTCGTTAATCCTGAAATATGTATGTAATTAGATGAAGGATTAGGGTATAAAACAACATTCTGTTTTGGAGATGGCGTTTCGATAGAAAGTGTTGCCAGATTAAGTTTGGATATTTTAGTAAATTCTGAAAAATATAAATAATCACCTACAACTGTTAACCCTAAAGGTTCATCTAATCCTGTAAGCACTTCTATTACTCCCTGATTGGGAGAGGAAACATCAATTTTTATTATTTTTCCATTACGAGAATCTGCAATATATAAATCGTTACCATTGAATGCTATAGATTCTGGTTGCCCTAAATTAGCGCCAGTTGGTATCTCGATTGCTGTTGTTGGTATAGCATCCAAAAGGTCAATTTTAAATATTTTCCCTCCGCCTACATCTGCAATGTATAATTCATTGTCTTTTACGGCAATACCCGTAGGAAATTCTAGACCTTCTAACACAAGCTCGGGTGTCGCTGGAACAGGATCGGTGATATCTATTTTTAATATGGCGCCTTCACCAAGGTCTGAAAAATACAAATCATTGCCATTTAGTGCTAAGCCATAATAGCGATTAATATTTGCTAATCCTAAAACTACGTCTGTAATTTCTGGAACAGCACTCGTAATATCAACTTTTGATATTCTTCCATCGTTAAAATGTGTAATATATAAGTCGTTACCATTAAATAATAATCCTTGTGGAGAGTTTAATTCCTTTATTACATCTGTGCTAGTAGTTGGAGTTGAGGCTGTAATATCAATTTTCGATATATTGCCAATTCTACCTCCTCCTGGAGGAGGATCAGCATCTAAATTAACTACCGAAAAATACAAATCATTACCTTTTAATATCAAGCCATGGGGAAATTCTACTCCTGATACCACTTCTGTTACTTGGGCTTTTAATGCCATGCAACAAAAAATAACTGCTGCTATTATAATTCCTTTTTTTTTCGCGACTTTCATTTTGTCATCTACCTTTATTATTAAACGTTTAGCTAACGTAATGACTCAAAAAGTATTGAAATAAAAATGTGAGTTATTTGTTAGTTAATTGAGAGTTAAATGTGAGGTCTATAATAGTCTCCTAGCAATTATGATGGGTTAAACCCAAATTATGCACTAGAAAATCTATTACGTTCATGAGCTACTGCAAATACTAACGCTTTGCTGTGTTTTTTAATTTAACCATAGCGATGCTATGCTGAAATTAAGAAATCACCAATATTTATTGTAGCTCAAGAC
>CALDCO010000030.1 GCA_937937185.1 uncultured Flavobacteriaceae bacterium | reverse complement strand
AGCAGCAATTTTATCTATCCTTGCTTTCATGATTTCTAATATTCCCGTGGTGGTAGAATTAACAAAAAACTCATCTGGCCAGTCTCCCCAAGGTATTGCCACTAAATAAGGTTTAATTTGCTCAAAATCATCTCTGTAATTTTCTCCTGTACCAATGCTAATATAGGCCCCCACTTCGTTATTATTGGCTTTAATATCAGGGATATGTGCAACGACACCAGCTTCAAATGGGTCTAATAACACATAGGCATTACGAGCATTGTTCTTAATGTCGTTAATGTTGTCTTTTTCATAATTTTCCTGATAAGCTTGGTTATAAATCGGAATAGCTAAACTTACGGTACTGGTGTTATTATTATCGTTTTTTTTGTCTGGCACCATCATAACACTGCAAGACCATAGGAATACCATAAAAACGAGTATAAATAAATATTTCATTTTGTTTTATCTTTTCTTTTTTATTGCCAAATCAAAAAGATCTGACAGTTTTGTAAAACAGCAATCTTTCATTAAAAATTATTTGCAATATCAGCTAGGGTTTTGTGTTGTAATACATGTTTTACAAATCTAAAATCCCAAATGTTTCTGTAAATGGAATATCTATACTAATGATATCGAATTTTGGATTCGTTCCTTTTTTTAGCAAAGCCAAAGTATTTTTTGAACGGACGTCAGAAGTTATAAAATGACTAATACTTTTATCTAAATCGGATTGAGCAAAAAGTTTAGAATCATTAGGAATTATTGCGCGAGGGGATAGTTTATCCATATTGATCTTATTTTGCATAAAAATAATTTTAGCAAATTCACCTGTTTTTTCAGCATCTTTTAAGTTAAACGGAATAATTTGGACATTTTTTAGAGGTAAATCTTCAAGTTTTCCTAAAACACAATATTCTGCAATACTAATTGTAGAAATTTTTAGGGCTATTTCATTTTCCAAAAAATATTTAAAATAACCAACAGCATTTGAGTGAAGTGGGTCTTTATCATTAAGAAGTCGAATAAAAAAACTTGTATCTAATAAAACACTATGCTTCATATCCACCTCTTAAATTTAACAACCATTCATCTGGATTAATATTATTCCAACTTTTTTTGGCTTTTTTAATTAGTGAATTCAGATAGTCACTGTCAAATTTTGGTTGGTAATCAATTAACTCTAGTAAAGAAAGTGATTTAGTATCAATTTCACCAGTGTCAATATTCTGTTTTCCAATAGCTCTTACACCAAATTTTTTGTAAAGTAAATTTTCTTCTCTTTCCTTTAAAAATTCTTCCCCAGTTTCAATGGATAGATATCCATAATCCTTAGTGTCTAAATGAATATTAGCTTTACTTTTACCACCAGCATCTTTTAAAATACCATAAAAATAGAATTCAGCTTCAACCCAAATATTTTCTGCTCTAAAATATTTAGTTGAAGGATTTATAATTAATTCATAGTTGTCTTTAATAGAAGTTTTAATTTGAAATTCGTAATTTTTATGGAGTGATAAATTTTGAATGTTTTCAATTGCTCTTGCCGTTTTTAATTCTAGAAAATCTATTGATTCGTTGGCTTGAACCTGTCCCAGTATTGCACTAAAACCTATTACTGTTTGAATAGTTGTTTTAAACAAATGTCTCACAGAACCCTCCTGAATATTATAGGTGATAATTGCCCTGTCTTTCTTATTATTTGGATATAATAAATCCTCAACATTTTGCAAAATCGCTGCAATATGCTTAATGTCGTAGTTGTTAGGGCTTAAGTTTTGATTCCCTGATTTTCCTAAAACTCGAATTTCTATCTCTCCAATTTTTTCCACAATTCAAAGATACAATTATTTTAATATCGTCTTATCTGACTATTTTTCTATCAATCTTTATAACGGCTTTGTGTCTCTTTTTGTTATATGCTTAAGCGACTAATGTAGGAAATAGAACCCAGATGGAAAGTCCAAGCGGATTTTCGTAATCTGCTATTATTTCATTTATTATCATTTGTCATTTTGCGAGTGTATATCTAATTAATTCGTTATGTTGGTTGTCTATTAAACATAAACTTCCATCTTCTCCATAAACATAATTCCAACCAAAAGGTTCATTTTCTATTAGGTATTTTTTGGTTTTTTCTTTAGCTTGAACAAGTTCAAGTTTTTGTATTCGACCATGTTGCTTTAAATACAAGTTATTATCTGACATTTTTACTATTGAGAATTTTTCTTCTTCTTTTCTGTTTTGAGATGTTTGTAGATACCAACTATTTAAGACTGAAACGATCTTTAATTTACGAAGTTCATTTTGGTATTCAAATGATTTTATAAGTGTCTCAATAATATTTTCGGTTTTTATTTCACTTAGTTTATTCAAAAGCCATGGATATTTTTCTTCTTGGTTGAATACTGAGTAATTATAAAAAGTAATAGAGACACTTTCAAGTTCGTATGCAGGATATTTTCCTCCAAAACCATCAATAACACCTCCTATTTCTTTGCATTTTTCAATAATCGCCCAATAAGCTATTTGGCTTAGTCCTATTTGATTATGAGAAAGGGTTATGATCGGTAAAAAACCACTGAAACCATGCCGGTTATATCCTTTCGTTCCGTGACAATCAAAAATTAGCACGGTTTTAATCATGTTTGATATTGAAATACTGTCATATTTTTTTGAATTAGATGTACTTAACAGAATTTCCTGGTCTATTTTATGAAGTTTATTCCAATATGCATTTATCTGTTTTTCCGTTTCTAACTTTTCAATTTCCGTACGATATTCTTCAATAGGAATTTGAGAGTAAATGAAACTTACTAAAAGAAATGTTATTAAAATTAGAATGTGTTTTTTCATAATGTTCACAACGTTTGTTTTATGCTAAGTGTAAACACCTCCTATATTTCATTCAAAATTTTAGAAATAGCGTCTAACCTTGGTGTTAGAATAACTTCTATTCTTCTGTTTTTTGCTTTTCCTTGAGAAGAATCATTATTAGCTATTGGCGAGTATTCTCCTCGTCCAGCAGCCGTTAAATTATTTGCCTTAATACGCTTGTTTTGTTGTAAAATGGCAACAATCGCTGTAGCGCGTTTGGTAGATAAGTCCCAATTGTTTTTTATTTCGCCATTACCAGAATAGGGTACATTATCGGTATGTCCTTCAATTAAGACCGCAATTTCAGGATTATTACCCAAAACCGTTCCTAATTTTTTTACCGCTTTTCGTCCTTGGGTGCCTACTGCCCAACTTCCAGATTCAAAGAGCAGTTTGTTTTCCATAGAAACATAAACCTTGCCATTACGCTGCTCTATTGTTAAGCCTTTTCCTTCGAAATCGGTTAATGCACTTGAAACGGCCTCTTTAAGTGCGGTCATGGCTTGG
>CALDCO010000029.1 GCA_937937185.1 uncultured Flavobacteriaceae bacterium | reverse complement strand
AAAACGAGTACTTTACGATACACTTCTGTATCTTTTAGTAAATGTTTTAATAAATTTAGTTTGGTATAAAAATTAGGAACATGATATTTTGTTTGTGCAATGTTTTCTAAAGGCGTACCAGAAACGGCTATAGAGATTTTTTTAGGAGTAATAAAAAAATCGGTAATTAAGAGATCAACAGCTTCAGTCATTGTTGCCGAAAACATAATGTTTTGTCTTCGTTCTGGAAGATGATCGAAAATATTAATTAATTGATGTCTAAAGCCTAAATCGAGCATAACATCTACTTCGTCTATTACCAATTTTTGAATAGATTTTAATTGTAACACACGACTCAACGCCAAGTCATATAAACGCCCAGGAGTGGCGACTAAAATATCTAATCCTTGTGCTATGGCTTGTTTTTGCGTGTTTATATTTGTGCCACCATAGACCCCTAAAACACGAGTATTAATGTACTTGGTTAATTTTAGAATCTCATCGACTACTTGTACGACTAATTCTCGAGTAGGCACTAAAATTAATACCCTAGGATGTTCTTGTAAAGAAAACCTTAGGTTCTTAAGCATAGGCAGCATGTAAGCAAAAGTTTTTCCAGTGCCAGTTTGCGCAATTCCTACCATATCTTTTCCGCTAGAAATAACATTAAAAGCTTCAAATTGAATGGGAGTAGGAGTGGTAAACCCTAAATCGTCAAGTGCATTGTATAGTGGTGTATTTAAATTTAAATCTCTAAAATGAGCCATAAAAACATTAAAGTCTTAGTTGTATTACCTGTAAATTTAATTGGTTACGTTTTAAAATAGTAACTCGTTTAGATTAAACGCATCATTAACGCAATAATGACTGTAAAGGTAAGCTTAAATACCACAACACTATTTAAACTTTAAAATTTTCATAACAAAGCCTCTTTTTGTTTTCTATTCCTAATTATGTGAATAAACGATAAGGACCAAACTAAATCCTTAGCTCGAAATCAGGTTAAAGACCAGACGCAAAATATTTTCAAAAATAGTATAAGGAGCAGCTATCTAATCGTTGCGAAATCTCTAAGCATTTTACCGCCTTTAAGAATATAAAAAATAGGGTAGAGGAGAAACCCAAAACCATTGAGCAAGCTATTCTTATTATAAGGTAACGATACTGCCAAATACATGGCATTGGTATTGATAAGTGATTTGATAAGGTAAAAATAATGCACAACAAGTGCTATAGGGCTTAATTGAATGGCGGCTGAGGCATATTGAGGGAGTTTATTATTTTTAAACACAAAGAAAAGTATAAAAAGGACTGCTGCGAGTATCCAATACCATAAGGCATTTTTAGCATGGGTTTTGTATCTTTTTTGTTCCTTTTTAAATGTTTCTATCTGAATAACGGTATGTATAGGTTTTTGCGCTATTTTAGTTTCAGGCTGCTCTTCAGCTAAATAATCTCTTACATAGTCTAAATTAGAATGCGGTCGGTCTGCATTAGGATCATTTTCAGCCGATTTTTTAATATTTAAAAATTGCTTAATGGGTTCTATAATGTGATCGAATTCAAAAATCCCCCTATCAGCAGTAGCACGACGGGTTAAAAAGATACTTAATGGTAGCATAATTAATGTAGAAAACCAAGCGCCAAATACAGGATCTATAGTGCCATTTTTAGCACTGTTTTTAGCGAAAATACCTAAAAAATGATAGGTTAAAAACAATACAATGGCAATAACCATGGGCAAACCCAAACCGCCTTTTCTAATTAAAGCACCAAGCGGTGCCCCAACAAAAAATAAGATAACGCAAGCAAAGCCTAGAGCGAATTTTTCATGCAAAGCAATAATATGCAGGTTAAAAACAGTATTTTTATACTTTATACTTTTATCTTTAGAGCTAATAATTTGATTGGTACTTCTTATACTGTTTAATGCATAATCGATAATTTGAATTTTCTTTTTTAAATCGAATAAATCCAATAAACCGTCATTATAGACTACAGAATCTTTAACCGTATTTACAGATTGATTTAAGGTGGTTAAATTCGTACGTTTGTATAGTGTTGAAGAGAAATCTGAATAAATTTTAGATTTCGAATCTTTTAAGGAGTCGATGGTATAACTTAGATCATTAATATCTAACATCGAGTAGCGGTTAGTAACGTCCTTCTTGTTGACATCTACTTTATTAATTTCGGCTAAATCTATATTTTTAGTATATTTTTTAAAATGGCTCTTATTAAATAATTTGCGTTTTGATTTATTACGGTCTTTTGGTGGGGTATCGTCGTAATAATAGCCATCGTAAAGAATTAATTTTAAAACGTCGGCTTCTTTTTCATCACTGCCTAAAACACCAGTTTTTGCAACAATAGTAGTGTTATAACTTATGGCTTTTTGCGATTTTTGATGAATGATAATGTTTTTTAAATCCCTACCATTTTCACCGCTTTTATGTTCTACTTTTATACTAAAATCATCACCCATGGGTGTAAACTGGCCTTCAACTATGGCCATTGCAGGTTTTACTTTTGCGATGTTCTTTCTTAAATTATAACTATTAAACTCTGCCCACGGAATAACATTATTACTAAAAAAAAAGGTTAACACTCCTAATCCTGCAATAAAAATACCTAAACTGGCCATGGCGCGTTGCAAAGAAATCCCTGTAGATTTCATGGCGGCAAATTCATAATTCTCGGCAAAATTACCAAACACCATAATTGAAGACAATAATATGGTAAGTGGTACAATTAAAGGAATTAAAGTAGGGGTAATGTAAAATAAGAATTTTAAGACCGTGACCACGTCTAAATCTTTGCCTGCAAGTTCCTTTATATAAAGCCAAATCGCCTGCAATACAAAAATTAGCATGAGAATTACAAACACGCTAATAAAGGTTTTTAAGTATGAAAATAGTATGTATCTATCGAGTATTTTCACGCATTTACTTTGCTACAAAGAAAGACTAATCTAGCTTATTGATGTAGTAATCTTCGTATTTATTTTCATCAAAGGTAAATAACGATTTCGATAAAGGTTCGTTTGTTTTGAAAGAATTAACGGTGAGTGTAGTTTTAGTGCCGTTTTTTCCTATTTCTATTAAATTATAGATGTGTTTGGTTTCGGTATCAATACCTAGTAAAATGTACTTTATTTCAGAATTCGTATCGATAGGCGTTAATTTTACATACTGTACTTTTCGGCCTCTTACATTTTGTACAATATCCATTTTATAACTATAACCGTCTTCGTAAAAGGATAGCATTTTACTTGGCGTAACACTGTTTTCGTCGCTACCATCTTCATCCGAAATGGTAACTTCTTCATCTTCGGGACTTATACTATACAAGGTTGTACCGTTAAAAATGCGCGTAATTCCTAAAATATTTAAATGGTAGTTTTCACCTTGCATGGTTACATCCCCCCGGGTTTCTTGCCTTACATTTTCACCAGTGTTATCTAGTACATATTTAAAATCGATCTTAATATTATCGTAGTGCTTTACTTTTGTAGAAACCTCTTTTAGTAAGGCTTTTGCCTCATTAGAATCTTGTGCAAACACCGCTGAACTAATAAATAATAATAAAAGGGGTACAATCTTTTTCATGATACTTTTTTAATTTTTTATATGTAGGTTCTTTTTTTAATTAATTTATTCGCCTTCATTGGCTAATAATTCATCTAAAGCCACTAAATCGGGTATAATCACTTGCCTTGCTTTACTGCCTTCAAAACCGCCAACAATTCCTGCCGCTTCTAATTGATCAATTAAACGGCCCGCTCTATTATAGCCTAATTTTAGTTTTCGCTGTAATAAGGAAGCCGATCCTTGTTGTGCCGTTACAATAATTTCAGCAGCCTCTCTAAACAGCTTATCTCTGTCTGAAATATCTACATCAATACTTGTGCCACTTTCTTCTCCAACATATTCGGGGAGCATGTACGCCTCTGGATATGCCTTTTGCGCACCAATAAAATCTACAATTCTCTCTACCTCTGGCGTATCTACAAAAGCACATTGTATTCTTACTAAATCATTGCCTTGTGTGTATAACATGTCGCCGCGACCAATAAGCTGATCGGCTCCAGAGCCATCTAAAATAGTTCGCGAATCTATTTTCGAAGTCACTCTAAAAGCAATTCTAGCAGGGAAATTGGCTTTAATAATCCCAGTAATCACATTAACAGATGGGCGTTGTGTGGCAATAATTAAGTGAATTCCTATCGCACGGGCGAGTTGTGCTAAACGTGCAATAGGGGTTTCTACTTCCTTACCTGCCGTCATAATAAGATCGGCAAATTCATCGACCACCAAAATAATATATGGTAAATATTGGTGCCCTTCATTGGGGTTTAATTTTCTAGCCTTAAATTTGGCGTTATACTCGGCAATATTTCTACAAGTGGCGTTTTTTAGTAGTTCATAGCGGTTGTCCATTTCAATACACATTGAATTAAGCGTGTGTATAACTTTGGTATTATCGGTTATAATGGCGTCTTCACTATCTGGTAACTTGGCTAAATAATGCCGCTCAATTTTGTTAAATATGTTTAGTTCTACTTTTTTAGGATCGACTAAAACAAACTTAACCTCGGCTGGATGTTTTTTATAAAGCAGTGAGGTCAATACGGCATTTAATCCAACCGATTTTCCCTGGCCAGTAGCACCGGCCATAAGCAGGTGAGGCATTTTTGCTAAATCGACAACAAAGGTTTCGTTGCTAATGGTTTTTCCTAAGGCAATAGGCAGTTGCATTTCAGATTTCTGAAATTTTTGAGATGCAATTACAGAACGCATGGAAACAATCGTTGCATTTTTATTGGGTACTTCTATACCTATGGTACCTTTACCGGGGATTGGAGCTATAATACGAATGCCTAATGCCGAGAGCGACAAGGCAATATCATCTTCTAAGTTTTTTATTTTAGAAATGCGGATGCCCGCTTCTGGCACAATTTCGTATAGGGTTACAGTTGGTCCAATAGTGGCTTTAATACTAGAAATTCCAATTTTATAATTGTTTAGGGTTTCAACAATTCTATTCTTATTTTCTTCAAGCTCTTCTTGGTTTATCGTAATGCCTTCAGTATCATATTTTTTTAATAAATCTAAAGTTGGGAATTGGTAGTTTCCTAATTCTAAGGTGGGGTCGAACAGTCCAAAATCTTCCACCAGTTTATCAGAGAGGTTGCCAGATTCGGCCTTTTCTTCAATAACTTTTTCGACTTCAATCTCAACTTCAGCTTCAGGAGCTTCTACAATATCTTCAATAGTTTCTTCTTTGGCGATTTCAACTTTAAAATCGGCTTCCTTTTTTTTATTTTTAATTGAAGAATGATTCGTTATCGTAGGTTGAAGGTCTTCTAAAGGCTTTTCAAAAGAAGATTTTATAGCTTCTGCCTCATCAGATAAATTGTTATCGAAAGCAACCGTAATATCGTCTGTCGCCGCTTTAAATTCTTCTTTAATGTCTTTCTTGGCCCATTTAAAAAGGCGACCAATGCGCTGTGGCGTGACTTTAAAACGAATGGCGATATAGGTAATAAATATAAAAACGAGTAGCAATGCCACACCTATTTTACCAATATAGTCTTGTAGAAACGCATTGACCTCAAAACCTATGGTACCACTAAATAAACCTTCTTTTATTTTAAAAAAACCTAAGGCAACAGAAATCCAAGCAATAATTATAGTGCCCCAAAACCAATGGGTTCTTAATTTTGATTTTGAGAGATTCATTAATACATACACCCCAGATAGAAATAATAAGCCCGAAAAGATAAAAGCAGAAACCCCAAAACCACGTTGAATAAACAGGTCGCTTATCCAAGCCCCAGATTTACTCAGCCAATTTTGAGTTTTAATCTGTCTTGAAGAAAATTCTGATAAGGCACTTTGATCGGCTTCACCAGTAAATAAAAAGGATAAAAAAGCAATAAAAAGAAGAATACCCATAATCACCAAAAAACTGCCCAGTATTAATTTTTGCTGACTAGATAAGCTAAAATTGGAACGCTTTGGTTTAGCGACTTTAGGTTTGGTTATTTTTTTAGATTTTGCTTTTGCTTTCGCCATTTTTGGTATTTAGATGAAACAAAAATACAAAATAAGTCTGCTTTTTTTGTTTTCAGTTACGGAACTCATTCAAACTTTTTTTATTCGTTAAAAAAGTTCCAAACAAGTTCATAGAAGCCTTCCTTAATAGTATTATTATCCACAGTACTTCATTTTTTTCTTAAACCAATTGTACTAAAAATAGGCCTTAGAAAATCTTGGGAATATAGATCATCAATCCAATAATTGCAGCGGCAATTGCGAAAATAAAAACAGCACCTGCGGCAATATCTTTAATTAGCCCTATTTTAGGATGATGCTCAGGATGAATAAAATTTGCAATTTCTTCAATTGCAGTATTCATCCCTTCAAGCGCCATAATTAAGGCAATGACCAATATTTGAATGATCCATTCTAAAACAGATAAATGAAAGCAAACTCCAGCAATGGTCATTACCACACCAATAAAGAATTGTACTTTAATACTAGCTTCTGTAGTAATTAGTAAATAAGCCCCTTTAAAGGCATAACCAACACTTTTTATTCGGCTTTTAAAGAACGATTCTTTTGCTGGTATCATATTTAGACATTACTTCCCGTTTTTAAAAGCGCACTTAATGCTGTTTCATAGTTAGGCTCGTCTACTATTTCGCCAACCTGTTCTGTATGTTTAACCGTTCCATTTTCGTCGATAACAACAATACAGCGCGAGTGAAGCGTCTCTAGCGGCCCATCTACAAAATTTAAGCCATAGGACTTGCCAAAATCGCCAGTCTTGTAATCCGAAAGATTAACAACATTCTCAATCCCTTCGGCACCGCAGAAACGCGCTTGAGCAAATGGTAAATCGTGCGAAATACATAGGACTTTGGTGTTTTCTATAGTGCTTGCTTTTTCATTAAATGTTCTTACCGATTGCGCACATGTTCCTGTATCGATACTAGGGAATACATTTAATATAAGATTCTGACCTGCAAAGTAACTTAATGTTTTAGTTGATAAATCGTTTGCAGTTAGCTTAAAATCAGGAGCTTGGTCTCCAACTTTTGGTAAAGATCCTGAAGTGTTTATTGCATTGCCTTTTAAGGTGACTGTTGCCATAATATTAGTGTTTAAATTTTTATCTAAAAATAGTTAATCTATTAGATTTGCCACCTAACATTTTCTTATTTTTTATTAAAATAGTTTTTAGCTATTCTAAAATTACTTGGCTATAAGATTAATTTATAAACAAATAAGAACAATCAATTTTTTGAAGTACTTTGAGTGTAAAAATTCATTAATTTTAACCAAAATATTTAGACACTAAAAAAATAAAAAAATGATAGATCACAACACAGTAGGGGATATTAGCCAATGTCCTTTTATGGGAGGCCAGCAGAAGAACACAGCCGGAAAAGGAACCACAAATAGAGATTGGTGGCCTAACGAATTAAAACTTAATATTCTACGCCAAAATGCAGTGAAATCTGATCCTATGGGAAAAGGGTTTAGTTACGCTGAAGCTTTTAATAGTTTAGATTTTGCAGCACTTAAAAAGAATCTTGTAGAATTAATGACGACGTCTCAAAGTTGGTGGCCTGCCGATTATGGACACTATGGCCCGCTTATGGTGCGTATGGCATGGCACAGCGCAGGGACCTATCGTGTAGGCGATGGACGAGGAGGCGCTAGTTCTGGGACACAGCGTTTTGCACCTTTAAACAGCTGGCCAGATAATGGCAATCTGGATAAGGCACGTTTATTACTGTGGCCCATAAAACAAAAATATGGCAATAAAATTTCATGGGCCGACCTGCTTGTGTTGGCAGGAAATGTGGCTATGGAAACCATGGGTTTCAAAACCTTTGGTTTTGGTGCTGGGCGGGAGGACGTGTGGGAACCCGATGAGAGTATCTATTGGGGTTCCGAAACCGAATGGTTGTCCGATAAACATCGATATACTGGAGAACGTGACCTTGAGAATCCACTGGCAGCCGTACAAATGGGCCTAATATATGTAAATCCTGAAGGTCCGGGTGGTAACCCCGATCCTGTGGCAGCTGCCCGCGATATCAAGGAAACCTTTTCGCGAATGGGAATGAACCTTGAAGAAACAGTCGCACTTATCGCAGGTGGGCATACCTTTGGAAAGGCTCACGGACAGGGCGATCCGAAACTTATGGGTCCTGAACCCGAAGCAGCCGAACTCGAACAACAGGGGCTGGGTTGGAAATACAACTATAAATCAGGAAAAGGTCCCGATACATTGACTGGTGGCCCAGAAGTAACCTGGACTACAACCCCTACCCGTTGGGGGCACGACTTTTTTAAACATCTTTTCGAATATGAATGGGAATTAACCAAGAGTCCAGCAGGTGCATATCAGTGGGTGGCCAAAAATGCCCCAGAATTAATCCCCGATGCATTTGATCCTACTAAAAAACATAAACCTACGATGCTGACAACAGACCTATCGTTACGGTTTGACCCAGAATTCGAAAAAATTTCACGAAAATTTTATGAGCATCCCGATTTGTTTGCCGATGCCTTCGCACGGGCATGGTTTAAACTCTTACATCGTGATATGGGACCTAAAT
>CALDCO010000028.1 GCA_937937185.1 uncultured Flavobacteriaceae bacterium | reverse complement strand
CTTTAGACTTTGCCATACTTTTAGCATCTAGTTCTATGGTATTAAAAGTCGTTTCTAAGCTGCCGTCTAAAGCGGTTTTAAACTCATGCACCTCAGGTGGTAAACAGCGCTCATCGTCGCAAACCATAAACTCCACTTCAGAGTTTATCGTTTTTAAATTTTTATTTAAAACTTTTATTTTTTGTTTAAAAACCGCTTGGTCTTCAAAGTACCTCACTTTCATATCAAAAGCAGCTTCAAAGACTTCTTTACTTTTATATTCTATGGTTTTTCCTTCTAATTTGTAGTTTGATTCTTGATCTTTAAAAGAAAATAATGTAGGTACAGGACCATCTTCACTATCTAAAGCTTGTGAGTAAATATGCCATCCTTCATCTAGTTTGGCAACATATTCTATTTCGTATAAATCGTTTCCTAAATCATTAATCTTAGCGCTCCATTTTGCTGGCTCAAAAATATTAGACTTCTTGTTTTCTTGAAGTCTGAAGGTAACGATTTCACTCTCAAAAATGCACTTAGAATCGTCGCAAGCTTGAAAATTAACTTCTGCTTTTATGGTACTTAAATTTGAATTTAAAACCTTTATTTTTTGGGTAAATGTTGCTTGATCATTAAAATAAGACAAATCCATATCAAACACCTTATCATAGGCAGTAATAGACTTACTTTCTTCAGCTTTACCCAACAGTTTAAAGGCTTTAATTTGTGCCACTGAGTCGTAAACAAATTCGGTAGGAATGGCACCATCTTCTGGGAGAAATTGCGAGTACAAATGCCAATGTTCTTTAATCGCTGCCTTATAAATAAGAAGATATTCGTTGTTTGGTAATTTTTCAACAGTAGTTTTCCACTTAACAGGTTCTAACTGAGATGAGGCCTTAAATACTGTAAAAAAAACAAATAAAAAAACTAGGAGGTTCCTCATTTTTGTAATGTTATTTTTAATAGGTTTTTAGTTTTGTTAGTGGCTTTAAACCGATTATCGGCGCGCTTACCAATAACCCAAATAATATCATTTTTAGAACATAATAATTGCACTTCTTTTTTTTCAAATAGCGAGAGCTTTATGTCCTTAAAATACTTGCTTAACTTCTTTTTTCCTTGCATTCCAAAAGGGTAAAAATAGTCTCCTTCTGCCCAATTTCTTACAATTAGTGGAAAATTTAACAATTCTTTATCGATATAAATTTCATTTGGGTTAGATTTTAAAATATTTTCAGCCTTTTCAATGATTAAACGCCCGTTCTCAAGATTAATTATTTCTTCCTCAGAAGCAATTAAAATTGTGGTGTCTTCTTTATCTAAAACTATTTTAGTTAAAATAAGACAATCGCGATCTTTTAACAAACAGTGCGTGCCCGAAAAAAGCTGTTTTCCGCTTTGCGCGTCTAAAAGTGCTAAAACATCATTCCATGCCGTAAAACCATAATCTTTAAACACTTCGTATAGATACGCTTTAGGCGAGTTTAATTTTTTAAATTCATCTATTAGGTAAACTATTTTAGAGCCGTTCATGCCTTTAATGGCTCGCTTTAAAACGGCATCAACACTTTCTTCAACAATAGCCGCGGTATCCTCTAAATTATTTAAGGTTTGTTTAAAATTTTGCAATAATTGCGGATTGGTTTCTTTTAAACTAGGAATGACCTCAAGCCGCAATTTATTTCTTAAATATTTTGAAGACGCATTACTACTATCTTCTCGCCATTTTATAGATTTACTTTTTGCGTAACGCATTATTTCGTCTCTTGAAAAAGGCAGCAATGGTCTTACCACATTGGCATTTATTTCGGGAATGCCTTTTAAACCCTCTAAACCTGTGCCTCTAGTAAGATTAATTAAAAACGTTTCCAAATTATCATCGGCATGATGTGCTGTTAATACATAATTAAACCCTAATGGCAAACTTAATGCTTCAAACCAGTTATAACGTAGTTCTCGTGCAGCCATTTGTATTGATAATTTATGGGTTTTAGCATGGGTTTCAGTTTCAAAATTTTCTATAAAAACTTCTATATTTAGAGCTTCAGCAAGCGCTAATACAAAAGTTTCGTCATCCTCACTCTCCTGTCCTCTAAGGTTAAAATTACAATGCGCAAGGGCGATATTCAATTTTAAATCATGGCATAAATGAGCTAGTACCACACTATCTAATCCACCAGAAATAGCAATAAGTAACTTACTTTCTTTAAGAAAAGACAAATTATTAGTAATATGTGCTTTAAACGCATTAAACATAGCACAAATTTACTGAACTCCTTTTAACTTTTTAAATTGTAGTGAATATTATACTTTTTTATAGGTTTAATGCCTATTTCGAGTTGTTTAGTAGGGTAATAAAAAATATGAATTCACTTTCCACTTTGCTGGTCTAACCAATTAAGTACTGTTTTAATAAATTCGTCTTTACACAAATCGTGATGCAATTCATGATACCCATTTTCAAATAGTTTTAGCGTTGCTAATTCAGACTGGTTAGAAAATTCAACAGACGCTTTATGGTCTGTTAATCGGTCTGCTTTACCATGAGTTATTAGACTTGGAACTTTTAATTCGCTGGCTTTTGCTAATGCTTGTTCTCCAGCTTCGATAACTGGAAATAAATACATAGGACTTATTCTATTATGAATTAAAGTATCATCGACATAGCGTTTCACTTCTAGCGGTACTCTCGAAATGGCATTAACATCTAATTCGCTGGCTAGAGTTAATGATGGCATTACTTTAAATAGAAGCTTTCCAAAAAACATTTTCCACTTTGGTGGCACAAATGCCAGGCGTAAAAAAGGGCTTGAGGCGATTACTTTTTTAATTGTATCTGGGTAAAGTAAGGCGTAATTAATTACAATATTTGCGCCCATACTATGACCGTATAGGTAAATGGGCTGACTTAAAAACAACTCTCGCGATTTACTTACTAATGCATCGACAGCATCTATTAGTGCTTTATAGCTAGGACAATGGCCTCGTTTCCCTTTACTAAGTCCATGACCATATAAATCTAAGGCCAGAACGGCGTAATTACTTTCAAGCAAATATTTAATTACCGAATCTTCAAACCGTTTGGCATGTTCTCCCATACCATGAACCAAAATGATAACGGCTTTAGTATGTTGCGGTTCCCAACAATAGCCTTTCAATTCAGTTTGGCTTGAATTCAATTTATATTCATCGTAACAAACGATCATGACTTATTTTTATTTACAACTTCTAAAACAATTTTATCTTTTAGAATCTCGCTACTATAAACAACAAGATTTACTTAGTCGTCCTTGTTTTGACACTAATATAATAATAACAATCGTTAACTAATTTTCTAAAACACTTCGCATGGCCTTCGCCTTAATTAAACATTCTTCATATTCCTTTAAAGGATCGCTTTGCGCAGTAATGGCGCCCCCAACAGAATAAGAAATATACTTTTTAGTATCGTTATACAATATACTTCGAATAACCACATTAAAATCGAAATCCCCATTAGGTGTAAAATAACCTACAGTACCAGAATACAAGCCTCTTTTCGTTTCTTCCAATTTTTCTATAATTTTCATTGCCGACACCTTTGGAGCACCCGTCATACTTCCCATTGGATAGGTGGTTTTAAGGATTTCTACAGGATCGGTTTCTTTTTCTACCTTAGAAACCACGGTAGATATCATTTGATGTACTTGATCAAAACTGTAAACTTTGCATAACTCTTCAACTTTTACACTGCCTTTAAGTGCCGTGTGTGATAAATCGTTTCTAACCAAATCTACAATCATAATATTTTCACTGCGTTCCTTCTCATCATTTGCCAAATTCAACTTTAAAACTAAATCCCGTTTTTTAGTATCGCCTCGCTTAGCTGTTCCTTTAATAGGCTGAGAGATTATTTTTTGTTTTTCTTTTTTAAGGTAGCGTTCTGGTGAGGCAGATAAAAGGTACTTATCGCCAAGTTTAAAAAAAGTAGCAAAAGGTGGCTTAGAAATTTTATTTAAATTATTATAAATTTCTAAAGGCGAAATGGTCGTGTTTTCAGCATAAAATTCCTGACAAAAATTAGCCTCGTAAATATCCCCTCTTTTTATATGAGACAACATTTTATTAACCTTTTCAAAATACTGCTCTTTATGAATGCGTAGCTTAATTTTTATTGCATTAGCATTGGCTTCAGGTCTTTTTTGCTTGCTATTATTTATGGCTTCCAAATCATTATCTATGTCATCTTCTACCAAATTTAAATATCGCATTTCCATTTTATTTCCTTTAAATAGAAATATTTTTTTAGGTTGAAAAAAATAGAGGTCTGGAAAGGCAAGCTGATCATGATTTTTTGAGGTTAAATGTTCTACATCATTTTTTAAGTCGTAGCTTAAATATCCAAAAATCCAATCTTGTGTGGTCGAATTATAGGCTTTTAGTTTTTCGAAACCATCATAATAGTCGGTTTTAAAACTAGTAAATGCATCTACCGCTAAAATAGCATCGTAACTAGAATACAACTGGTCGTAATTATTAGAATCTAACCAGACAATATCTTCAAATTGTTGTGCCCAAATCAATATTTTTTTCTTATATTGTAAGATGTTGTCTATCGAATGTGCTCGTTTAGTCCTCAAAAATCTTTTTATTGATACGTATCAAATTTATTAAGATTCTATTTATTATCAAGTATAACTATTAATTAAAAATACATACGCTCTATTTTATAAACTTTTAATACTGTCCCCATATTTTGAAAACCTACCTAACCTACCGCTTCTTAATAGCACTTTTCTTATTATTTTCGCTTAATATTTTCGCTCAAAAAAAGAGTAATTACTCTTTACTATGGAAAATTGAAGGTAAAAACCTTACAAAACCTTCTTATTTATTTGGAACCATGCATGTAGACGATGCTAGGGCTTTTAACTTTAGTGATGCGGTATTACCTGCTATAAAAAACTGCGAAAAATTTGCTTTAGAAGTACAACCAGATTCTATCGCTTTAAAAATCACTAACAATCAGCCCAATAAAAGAGCGTATCTAACTTATAAAAAAATATTAAGTGCTAAAGAATTTAAGCAAATCGCCGAGCGCTTTTTCTTAGTTAATGGCTATAGCATTGAAGAAAGTACGCAAAGCGATCCTAATATTTTAATTTCCATGCTGCATCCTGATAAAGATCGTGAAGACGATAAAACTACTTTCGTAGATATGCATCTTTTAGGGCATGCAAAAACAATGCAAAAACAAATTGTAGGCCTAGAAGCTATTGATGATCAACTTGATTTTTTTGAAAAACTTCCCCTTGATGAACAACGCAAATTAATTCTTCAAGAAGTACAATTCGATATTAACACCTATAAAAAACAGCTGGAAACGCTTACAAAAGTTTATTTATCTGGAGACATTAATGAAATTGAAAAAATGGTCTTTAAATATGGTAGTTATGATAAAGAATTAGAATCGCGTAATAAAATAATGTGCGAAAGCATTATTAAAGAAATGAAAAATAGTTCACTTTTCTCTGCTGTAGGTGCAGCACACCTTCCTGGCGATATTGGTTTAATAAAATTGTTAAAAGATCACGGCTACAAAGTAACCGCTGTTGAAGCAAATTTTACAGGTGTAGCAAACACCTTTAAAATTGATCCTTTACGAATGAAATGGCATAAATTTGTAGATGCCAGCATGGGATATTCTGTAGAAACCCCAGGAATAGTTAGTGTAGATAGTAGTTATACCGATTTTAATCTAAACGCTTATCCAGATCTAATTTCAAAAAAATATTATACTTTTTTCACTTTAGATTTAAGAGAAAAATTAACCAAAAAAAACAAAGAAGCATTTTATAAAAAAATAATTAATAACACTAGCAATAAATATGATGCTAAGATTATCTCTAGCAAAAAAATAACCATCGATGGTGTTTCTGGCTATGAATTAATAATGAAACAAAACACAACGAATACGACTTCTCCTTTTAATGGCATTCGGTCTATTTACCTAATAAACAACGGTATATTTTATCAGTTTTTTGTTTTAGATGATATAGAAAAGATAAAAAACAAGGCCATAGATCGCTTTTTTAATTCGGTAAAATTTACTGAACCAGAGTCTCAAAAAACCAGAAAATGGTTTAATTACTATAATGAAAATGGGGCTTTTTCTATTAATTTACCTACCGATCCTAAAGAGAGCACTCAAAAAATAGATAACCCTTTTGAAGAAAATGGTGAGCCTTATAAATTAAACTTGTATTTATCCTCAGATATAGACAAAGAGAATAATTATTTATTTAGATATAACGATTTACCCACTGGTTATTATATAGATAATTTAGAAGATTCTTTTTCATTAATGGAAAAAAATCTTTTATCAAAATCTAACGCCTTACTATCTTCAAAAAAAATAACTTTAAATGGTTATGAAGGTAGAGAATATGAGTTATTATTACAAAATAACTACCATGCCGTTTGCAAAGTGTTTTTTAGAGGCAATCGAACCTATTTGCTGCTTAGCCAAAAGATTAATAAAGAAAAAAAGACAGATCCAAATAATACTTTTTTTAAGAGTTTTAAATTTGAAGATTATAAAAATGATGCCATTTTAATTACCAAAACCCATAATAATTTTGATTTTAAAACCTTAAAGGATAATCGAATGATAAAAGATTCTCTAAATTTTTCTGATTCCTATTATAAGAATTCTGTTGGATACTTTTCTAAAAACACTAAAAATGGAGATGTTTATTCTATCGAATTTTCCGAATTAAAGCACTATTTTAAAATTAATAGTTTAACTGATTTTTATGAATTGAATAAGGATAATCTAGTAAATTGGAATGACTCGATAATTGCAAAAAAGAAAATAAAAATAGGACAAAATGATGCTTTAGAAATACATAAAATTAACAAAAAAGACCGCATTGAGAGCCGTTACATCATGTGGTTAGACCATAATTATTTCTTTTTAAATTCAGCCTATACGAGTAAAGAAACCATAAACAGTTCACTTACAGATTCTATTCTTAAAAGTTATAAACGAAATAAAAGAGTAAAAACTATTGATTATTTTTCATCTAAGACCGATCATATCATTAATGATTTAAAGTCAAAAGACAGCGCCACATTTAATCATGCGCTGGGCGCTTTTAACTATTATGAATTTGAAGAAAGTGATTTAAAAAAGTTGTACAAAGTCGTTAATACAAAACATTTTAATGACAAAAACAACACTTTGGTTACTGAGGCTGTGTTAAACATACTCAAGGAAATAAACAATGATAAAACACTAGATTTCTTGAAAACGCTCTATTTAAAACCAAATTTAAGCGAGAATGCGAAACGAACCATATTATATATAATTCCTAATCTAAAAAACGATAACCGGTTAGACGTTTATAAAGAATTACTCTTTAAGCATACCCCAAATGAAAATAATGAGCACGACTATGCCTTATTTAAACCCCTTAAAGATTCTGTGCCGTTTGCCATAACAAATTACAACTCTTTAATTAAACTAATAGATAAGAAAGAGTTTCGTAGGAATATATTAGAAATATCGTCGCTTATTTTAAAATCTAAGGCCCAAAATAGTATGTATATACTATCTAAACTTAATGCGATAAGTGGTTATGCTACTCAGGATTTAGAATCCTACCTACTCATGTTAGAAAAAAACGATTATGATTACTCATTACACTCACTTATAGATAGTTATTTGTTTTTGTTTTATAACACGCCCATAACAACAAACGATGCGCATATAGATACTTTCACAAAACAACTAACAAGGCCAAACATTAATAAAAGGATTACACTTAATGCCTTAAAAGCAAGACTAAAACACCGCTTAAAAATTGATGCTTCGATAAAGAAATTATATTTAGACCAGTTAGATACCCGCTTTTCGTTAATGAAAATTTATCACCAAGTAAACAAGTTAAAAGACGTTCCTAGTACCTATCTAAAACCTGAAAAATTTTCAAAATTGTCATTAAATGAATTTCTAAATGATAATAGCGAGCAGCCAAACGAAGTAAGATTATTAAAAAAAATAATTCAAAAAAACCAACTATTTTATGTTTATGCCTTGGTTTATGAAAATTCAGATTCTGAAAAAGAAAGGGCTTCTTATTTAACAATAGTGGGGCCATGCAAAAAGATTAAACAAGAGTATTCATTTAAAAGATATAAAGTTCATACCAATTGGGAATTAATTGAGGAGAACTGGGAAAAGCAAGCCATAAATTTGATACCTCAGTTAAATGAAATCGTTTCAGATTAATCCTAGTACCTGAAATAATTTTTCTGTTCTAGTAAAACAGGCTAACTAAAATTTGACTATTTTTTTGTTCAAAAAGAAAAAATCAAGATGAGTTCAATATCTTTGCTGCATAATTACGCTACTAATGATGGCTATGACAGAATACAAAGTTCAATTAGATACTATTGAGGACGCAATAAACGATATTAAAGCTGGAAAAATAATTATTGTTGTAGATGATGAGGATCGTGAAAATGAAGGTGATTTTCTCGCTGCTGCTGAATTGGTGACCCCAGAAATGATTAATTTTATGGCGACTCATGGTCGCGGTTTAATTTGTGCGCCACTTACCGAAAAACGTTGCAAATCATTAGATTTACACATGATGGTAAGCAACAATACCGATCATATGGAAACGGCCTTTACGGTCTCTGTAGATTTAAAAGGGAATGGGGTAACTACGGGTATTTCTGCAAACGACCGAGCTTTAACTGTTAAAGCACTTATTAATAAAGAGACCAAGCCTTTTAATTTAGCAAGACCAGGACATATATTTCCTTTAGTAGCGAAAGAAGGTGGGGTGTTACGCCGTACAGGACATACTGAAGCCGCCATAGATTTTGCGCGTTTAGCGGGTTTAAAACCTGCTGGTGTTATTGTTGAGATTATGAATGAAGACGGGACAATGGCGCGTTTGCCTCAACTTTTAGAAGTTGCAAAACGTTTTGATTTAAAAATTGTTTCCATTGAAGATTTAGTGGCTTACAGAATGAATCACGACTCTTTAATTGAAAAGAAAGAAGATTTTGATATCGAAACCCGTTTTGGTAATTTTAGATTACGCGCTTACCAACAAACAACCAATAAGCAAATACACATTGCTTTAACAAAAGGCCAATGGAATAGCAACGAACCTATTTTAACGCGTGTAAATTCTACATTAATAAATAACGATATTTTAGGAACACTCACGAACAATATCGATAAGAAATTAGAAGACATGTTTACGGTTATAAATACCGCCGAAAAAGGCGCTATTATATTTATTAATCAGGAAACACAATCGATGAACATTCTTAACCGGCTTAATGTCTTAAAACAAACACAAATGCCAGGAGTCATTACTAAAGCACCTCATATTAATATGGATACTAAAGATTTTGGTATTGGCGCGCAAATATTACACGATATTAATATTCATAAACTAAGATTAATTTCTAACACACTGCAAACCAAACGTGTAGGCATGATTGGTTATGGCTTAGAAATTGTAGATTATGTTAAGTATTAGAATACGCTTATAAATTCTCTTTAATCGCTTTAACCATAAGACGGGCTCTTTCTTTAACTTGTGCTTCAGTCCAAGATAATTTTATTAAGCAAGAAAGGTTACGCCCAATATAATGGTCTGATTTTTTAAACTGTTTCGTTTTTAAATAATGTAATCCTTCTTTTACTTCCCGTGGTATAGGATATAAGGTTTTCAGGTCTTTAAGGTGTTCCCACTTCCTTATATAATGCCAGTTATTATTGTAATAGTGAAAGCAAACGTCTACCCCAGCGGCTTTAAATGCGGAGGCTACATTTGTTGTGATTTCGAGGTTAGG
>CALDCO010000027.1 GCA_937937185.1 uncultured Flavobacteriaceae bacterium | reverse complement strand
AGGTCATTTTAAAGGAAATTTAAAATTATCGGGCACACTCACTTTAAAATCTACAGCAGTTATAGAAGGAGAGGTGCTTACAGAAAAACTTTCAGTAGAACCCGGAGCAGCATTCAATGTAAAGTGTGAAATGAAAAGCGCTAAAATAGTTAAGAATAGTAATAGTGAAGAAAAACCAAAAGCAGCAGTTTAAACATATTGCAGTTCTATCTGGGATAGCTATTCAAATGGGGGTTATTATATATCTATTTGTACTTTTGGGTAAATGGTTAGACGCAACCTATAATAATGGAGAAAAATTATTTGTTATCATTGGCACACTACTGGGAGTCGCAATATCGCTTTATGTTGTTTTAAAACAAATTAACAGGATTAAGTATTGAGTAAAATGAAGCTATTTTTTTATTTGAGTATGAATACCGTACATTTCTTAATTCCATAATGGAAACTCTCAGAACTCGTTTAGACAAGTTTAAAAAAATTACGCACCTAATGAAACCAATATTTAATTTTTCTATTAAAATAATCTTTTTAATAGCAATCGCTTTTATAATTCATCTTACAATACTTTATAATATAAACAGCCTTTTGTTTAGTAATGAAATAGTGCTATCATATTCTGTAAACACAGGTTTAGCAATTGCTATTTTTATCGCATTATACAAACTAAAAGAAAAATTTTCTCGCCAAATTGGCTTTTTATTTATGGCAGGAAGTGCTTTAAAATTTATTGTTTTTTTTATTGTATTTCGCCCTATATACAAAGCTGATGGAGTTATTAATTCTTTAGAGTTTGCTGCTTTTTTTATTCCCTATTTTTTATGCCTAATTATAGAAACCTATACACTCTCTAAATGGCTTAATAAAATGCAATAAAAAAATTGTTTTTGTTCAAAACTTAGAGACTTTAAAATAAAATAAAAAATTGTTTTTGGTTTTAATAGAAAACCCTACCTTTGCAGCGCTTTTTAAGCTACTATTATATAGAGTGATATGCGAAAAAAAATAACTGTAAAAACAACTACATTCTTACTACTTTTAATATCTTTTTTTTCCTATGGAAAAGAAGATCCTGCTAAAGAGGAGAAAAACGCTGAGATAAAAGCATATATCCAACATCACTTACAAGATTCTTACGATTTCAATCTGTATTCTGTTACAGATGATAATGGACAGATTCATCATAGAGGATTTCCTCTTCCAGTAATACTATGGGACAACGGATTAAAAGTCTTTTCATCATCAAAATTTCATCATGGAGAAGCTGTTGCAAAAGCTGGAGGAAATTACTATAAATTAGATCATGGTAAAATTTATAAGACAGATGCTTCTGGAATTATAAATTATGATGAATCTCACCACGCTACGAATGTAAAGCCTTTAGATTTTTCAATTACAAAAAGCGTAGTGATGATTTTGATTACTTGCATACTAATGTTTCTATTATTTAAAGGTTTAGGTAGGTCTTATGCTAAAAATGGTGGAATAGCAAAGGGAGTGGGACGTTTTTTTGAGCCTATAGTGTTATACATAAGAGATGATATTGCGATTCCTAATATTGGAGAGAAACACTATAAACGATATATGAGTTATTTATTAACGATATTTTTCTTTATATGGTTTTTAAATATTTTTGGATTGACCCCTCTTGGTGTAAACGTTACTGGAAATATCGCAGTAACAACTGCGTTAGCATTATTAACGTTTTTGATTACTAATCTTACAGCAAATAAAAATTATTGGAAACATATTTTCTGGATGCCAGGAGTTCCTGTTCCAATGAAAGTTATATTAGCTCCAATAGAATTACTAGGAGTTATTATTAAGCCATTTTCATTATTAATTCGACTATATGCAAATATGCAAGCAGGACACATTGTACTAATGAGTTTAATAGGTTTGATGTTTATCTTTAAAAGTTGGATTGGGAGTTCACTATCATTTGGTTTGTCTTTTGCAATCTCTTTAATAGAAGTTTTAGTGGCGTTATTACAAGCATATATTTTCACAATGCTTTCAGCTTTATATTTTGGTTTTGCGGTAGAAGAGCACGACCATGAAGAAGCACATTAATAAATTGAATGTTTAATTTTTAATTATATATATTATGGAAATTCCAGCAATCGTAGGAGCAGGTTTAGTAGTTATTGGAGTAGGATTAGGAATTGGTAAAATTGGCGGTTCAGCTATGGAAGCGATCGCTCGTCAACCAGAATCTTATGGAAAAATTCAAACAGCTATGCTTATTGCAGCTGCGTTAATTGAAGGTATTGGATTTGCTGCTTTATTTGCGGTATAATTTAAACTTAAAAAAGTAAAGTTGTAACGGTTGGTTGCAACTTTGCTTTAATTTTTAAAAGTAAATAATTTTAAATTATGGAAAAATTATTAGAACAATTTTCGGTTGGGTTATTTTTTTGGCAAACAGTTTTATTTATAGCATTATTATTTTTGCTTAAAAAGTTTGCTTGGAAACCTATTTTAAATGCAATTAACGAAAGAGAGGAAGGGATAAGAGACGCATTGACTTCTGCTGAAAAGGCCAGAAGAGAAATGGAAAACCTGCAAGCGGATAATCAAAAATTATTGCAGGAAGCTCATGCAGAACGGGAAGCCATGCTAAAAGAGGCCCGCGACATGAAAAACAAGATGGTTGCTGATGCTAAAGAAGAAGCTCAAGCGCAAGCCAGTAAAATGATTGAACAAGCACAAGCCGCAATAGAAAGTGAGAAGAAAGCTGCTATGGCCGAATTAAAAAGCCATGTCGCAGGGATATCATTAGGTATTGCAGAGAAAGTGTTACGTCAAGAATTATCTAACAAAGACAAGCAAATAGAATTAGTAGAGTCTATGTTAGGAGAAGCAATACTAAACTAAGTTTATAAATTACTATGGCAGGAGGAAGAGTAGCAATACGTTATGCAAAAGCAGTATTGAGTTTAGCAAATGATCAAAATATAGCGGAGACTATAAATAACGACATGAAGCTAATTTCCAATACCATTACCGAAAATAAAGACTTAAGCAACATGCTTCTAAGTCCGGTGATTAGTGCCTCGATTAAAAAAGCATCTCTATTAGAAATTTTTAAAGGGACTAATGCATTAACAAGTAATTTAATAGAGACACTCATTACAAATAATCGAATTGATAGTATTGCTAACGTCGCATCAAAATTTAATGAATTATATGATGTCTCTAAAGGCGTTCAATTAGCAACAGTAACGACAGCCGTTCCTTTAACAGATCAGTTAAAAACGAAGGTTTTAGCCAAAGCAAAAGAATTAACTGGAAAAGAAGTCGCTGTGGAGAATATTGTAGATGAATCTATTATAGGTGGCTTCATTTTACGTATTGGAGATTTGCAATACAATGCAAGTATTGCCAATCAATTAAACAAACTAAAAAGAGAATTTACATTAAATTAAAAAGGCTTTTTGGTTAGACAGGTAGCGTCTAAAAAACTAAAGTCTAAATACATAAAAGAGATGGCAGAAGTAAAACCAGCTGAAGTATCAGCAATCTTAAAACAACAACTCTCAGGTTTTGAAGCAAGTGCGACATTAGATGAAGTTGGAACTGTATTAACTGTAGGGGATGGCATTGTACGTGCTTACGGATTAGCTAATGCTCAATATGGAGAATTAGTTGAATTTGAAGGGGGCTTAGAAGGTATTGTACTTAATCTTGAAGAAGATAATGTAGGTATTGTGTTGTTAGGGGTGTCTACGGGAGTTAAAGAAGGCTCTACGGTAAAACGAACCTCACGTATTGCCTCTGTAAAAGTAGGTGAAGGTATCGTTGGTCGTGTAGTAGATACTTTAGGAAACCCGATTGATGGGAAAGGACCCATTTCAGGAGAGACTTATGAAATGCCTTTAGAGCGAAAAGCCCCTGGTGTTATTTATAGAGAACCAGTAACAGAACCATTACAAACAGGAATTAAAGCCATTGATGCGATGATTCCAGTAGGAAGAGGCCAACGTGAATTGGTTATTGGCGATCGCCAAACTGGTAAAACAACGGTTTGTATTGATGCCATTTTAAATCAAAAAGAATTTTATGATGCAGGAAACCCTGTATATTGTATATATGTTGCGATTGGTCAAAAAGCATCGACAGTAGCAAATATTGCTAAAACCTTAGAAGAAAAAGGCGCATTAGCCTATACGACAATAGTTGCGGCAAATGCATCAGATCCTGCGGCTATGCAAGTATATGCCCCTATGACAGGTGCTTCTATTGGAGAGTATTTTAGAGATACTGGTCGTCCAGCATTAATTATCTACGACGATTTATCCAAACAGGCTGTGGCCTATCGTGAAGTGTCGTTATTACTGCGTCGTCCACCAGGGCGTGAGGCCTATCCTGGAGATGTCTTTTATTTACACTCTCGTTTGCTAGAACGCTCTGCTAAAGTGATTAATGACGATGCAATTGCTAAGGAAATGAACGATCTTCCAGATTCATTAAAGCCAATGGTAAAAGGTGGAGGTTCATTAACTGCATTACCAATTATTGAAACGCAGGCAGGTGATGTATCGGCCTATATTCCAACAAATGTAATTTCGATTACCGATGGACAAATTTTCTTAGATGGGGATTTATTTAACTCTGGGGTTCGTCCTGCAATTAATGTAGGGATTTCGGTATCTCGTGTGGGCGGTAGTGCGCAAATTAAATCCATGAAAAAAGTATCTGGTACCTTAAAATTGGATCAGGCACAATTTAGAGAATTAGAGGCGTTTGCTAAGTTTGGATCAGATTTAGATGCGGTGACTTTAAATGTGATTGAAAAAGGGAAACGTAATGTAGAGATTTTAAAGCAAGGACAAAACGATCCCTTTACGGTAGAAGATCAAGTGGCAATTATTTATGCAGGATCTAAAAATTTATTAAAAGACGTTCCTGTAGATAAAGTGAAAGAATTTGAAAGAGATTATATCGAGTTCTTAAATGCAAAACACAGAGGCGTACTAGACACGTTAAAAGCAGGAAAGCTAACCGACGAGGTTACCGATACCTTGTTAACGGTATGTAAAGACCTTTCAGCTAAGTATAAAGCTTAGAAAGTGTCGAAAGGTTAAGAGTTTTGAGTGATGAGTTAAACGTTTTGTTGCTTAATAAATCATAACGATAAAAATGGGTTTAAGCGAAAGTCCTATTAGAATTAGGAGCTTCGAATTTGCCTGTGAAATAGTTAAATATTGTGATCAATTAAAATTAGAAAAAGATTTTGAAATCGCCTCTCAATTGATAAGAAGCGGAACAAGTATTGGAGCCAATACTCGAGAAGCGCAAAGAGGTGTTAGTAAAAAAGATTTTAAAAATAAGTTTGGTATTGCACTAAAAGAAGCAGATGAAACCCTTTATTGGTTAGAAATTCTTGAAGCAACTGGAAGAGAAATACCACAAAAAATGAAGAATGAGTGTGAGGAGTTAATAAGAATCTTGGTAGCAATCGTAAAAAATTCTTAACTCAGTGCTTATAACTTATAACTTGTAAAAATGGCCAACTTAAAAGAAATACGTAATAGAATAGCTTCAGTCTCATCAACGATGCAAATTACTAGTGCCATGAAAATGGTATCTGCTGCAAAATTAAAGAAAGCACAAGATGCTATTACAGCAATGCGTCCTTATGCAGATAAATTAACGGAGCTTTTACAGAGTTTAAGTGCTACTTTAGATGCAGATTCGGGAGGTAAATTCTCCATACAAAGAGAAGTAAAAACAGTGCTTATTGTAGCAATTACATCTAACAGAGGATTGTGTGGTGCTTTCAACTCAAATATTATTAAACAAACCCAAAATTTAATTGGGACGACTTATGCCAATAAAAAAGTAGCGGTTCTTGCCATTGGAAAAAAAGCGAATGATGCTTTTGATAAACAAGGTATTGTTATTGCTAATGAAAGTAAAGTTTTCGATGATTTAACATTCGATAATGTTGCTGGAATAGCAGAGAGGCTTATGGATAAATTTATGGACGGCGAATTCGATAAGGTCGAAATCGTCTATAATAAGTTTAAAAATGCGGCCACCCAAGAAGTCATAACGGAACAGTTTTTACCGATAGTCCCTGTTTCTGGTGAAGCCGATAATAATTTAGATTATATTTTTGCGCCCTCAAAGCAAGAAATTGTAGAACAGTTAATTCCTAAATCTTTAAAAACACAGTTGTATAAAGGAATTAGAGATAGTTTTGCAAGTGAGCATGGTGCACGTATGACAGCAATGCATAAGGCCACAGATAATGCAACAGAATTAAGAGACCAATTAAAATTAACATACAATAAAGCCCGACAAGCTGCCATTACCAATGAAATTCTAGAAATTGTTGGTGGTGCCGAGGCGTTGAACAATTAATGTAGCGTAAGCGAACGTTAAATTATTTCAAAAACTAAACTTAGACGTAAATTAATTAGACACTATATAATCAAAACGGAGAAAACTCCTTAATTCCTTTCATTTAACAATAAAAAATAGAGGTATTTTATTTGAGTAATTTTAAGTCGGAAAAGGTATTACTTTGAGTTTCAAAAATAGGCTTTAGGTTTCACTAATTTAAAAGAACTTAAATTAAGCATCTACTCTTTTATAAAAGAGATCAAAAAAACCGATAAGAACAATTGAAAAATCATTATTATTTTAACAAAAATACTGATTATTAAATTTTTTTACAGGACATATATTTTTATAAAACACCACAAATTGTTAATTATTAAAGGATTATAGGAATAAATTTGTTTATTTTTTAAATTTATAAAAATCCTTATATCGATGAAATTATTTAAATCTCTCACACTCTTATTTCTAATAAGTTCATTTTTTAATTGTTCTACTAATTATAAGTTAAAAAAAAAATCGCCTTTAAAATTTCATAAAATTGAAGCTCAAAAATGGGTTTCAGCTAATGCGAATAAAGACTCTGGAATAAGAATGTATTTTATTCTACCAAGCGATATCAATGCAACCTTAGATAGTGTTTATTTTAATAATTTAAGGACAAACATATATAAAGGAACAAATAAGAATACCTATTTCGCTAATTTTAAAGCGACTTCAAATTTAAAAGAAACTAATAATAAGTTTCCTTTTGAGTTAAAAAATAACGAATGTGTAGTAAGTTACATTGAGAATAATAAGATAAAATACTATAAATATACTGATGTTAAGGTGAAGTTATAACTTCATTTGTTTTTAACGAAAAGCACTCTGCGTTAAATGCATATGCTCTTATTTAAGATCTTGATAATTATCGCATTAATAAAATTTAAACCACTTCATTAAGGAATAACTTTTGATTTTCTATCTTTAGAAAAAATTTAAAATGAAAGTATTAAATAGTTTTGGGTTCGTGTTATTTTTATTTTTTATACTACAGTGCTCATCGGCGCAAAAATTTCAAAAAGAAGCGCCAATGCCCATCAATAAAATTGAGATTCAACATTGGATGGCAGGAATACAAGGTGGCGGTTCTGGAATTAATATGGAAATTCAAGTTCCTGAAAAAACAACTATAAAATTAGACAGTGTTTTTTATAAAGGTTTAAGAGCTAAAGTAATCCCAGCTAGGACAGATTATATCGCTAAATTTATTTCGGCAGAAAACCAAAAGCGCAAGATCGTAATGAGTAATAAGCCCAATTCCGAATACGGTAATGAGCTCCCTGTAATTATCCAGAAATCGCCTTTCGACTTAAAAGATAATGAATGCGTGCTAAGCTATAAAGAAGCAGGAAAAACAAAATACTTTAAGTATTCTAATGTTATAGAAAAGCCAAGACAAGATTTTCCAAGTGCTCCGCCAAGAAATCAAAACGAGGACTAATTACTTTTTTAGCTGTCTTTAATTCAATACTTTTAAGGCAAACCTTTTGCAATCACTTTGAGCGGATTTAAAACTTTATTTAAACAAACATTTATTTATGGTTTGGCGACCGTGCTACCAAGAATGTTGAGTTTTCTTTTGGTGCCTTTATATACTAGCCCTGAAGTATTGTCGGTTGAAGAATATGGCAATGTTTCTTTTATATTTGCCTATTTTGTTCTTTTTAATGTGGTATTAGCCTACGGTATGGAAACGGCGTTTTTTCGATTTTTTAATCAAGAAAAAAATAGGGATCATGTTACAGGTACGGCCTCAATTTCGTTAATAATTACTTCAGCACTAATAATTTCTATAGCGGCACTTTTCAAAACGACAATAGCCTCGTTAATTAGTATAGAGCTTCAATATTTAAATATTATTTTATGGATTTTATTGCTAGATGCATTAGTGATTATTCCTTTTGCTTGGCTTCGCGCAACGCAACAGCCCATGCGATATGCGCTAATTAAAATATTAAATGTTGTTGTAAACTTAGGGTTAAACGTCTTTTTACTACTTTATTTGAAAGGACTTTCCAATCAGAGTACTTTTTTTAATACGTTTTATGTTGCCAATTTTGAAATAAATTATATTTTTCTTGCGAATCTTATTGCAAGCGGGATAACCTTAGTCTTATTATTGCCTTTCTACACTAAACTTAAATATGTTTTTAGTAAAGAATTATGGAAAAGAATGCTTTACTATGCATTTCCTGTATTACTAGCTGGTGTGGCCTACTCCATAAATGAAACATTCGACCGTATTTTATTAAAAGAATTGCTTCCTGTTAATGTCGCCGAAACCCAATTGGGAATGTATTCGGCTTGCTATAAGCTTGCTCTTTTTATGACTTTATTTGTAACAGCTTATAAGTTAGGTATAGAACCCTATTTCTTTAGTCATGCAAAGAGTGACAACCCTCAAAAAAACTATGCTAAAATATTAGAATTTTTTGTAGCCTTTGGGTCAATTATCTTGTTAAGTGTTGTGGTGTTTGCAGATATTTTGAAACCTATAATTGTAAGAAGTGGTGCTTATTGGGAGGCGATGTGGATTGTGCCAATTATTTTATTGGCCAATTTCTGTTTAGGAATTTACCATAACCTTTCTGTTTGGTACAAAATCACAGATCGCACAAAGTTTGGGGCTTATATCTCAATAATAGGGGCATTAGTAACATTGGTTTTAAATTATTTATTAATTCCATTAATAGGTTATAAAGGGTCTGCAATTGCTACGCTCTCTGCCTATACCATAATGATGTTGTTGTCATTTTATTTTGGAAGGAAGTATTATCCCATTCCATATAACCTAAAAAAAATAGGACTGTATTTATCAGTTTCAACCATATTTTCTATGGTTTACTTTTACAATTTTAGAGAAAATTATGCTATTGGAATTGGCGCATTAATTGTATTTTTGTTGCTTGTATTTCAACTAGAAAAAAACGAATTAAAACAAATAGTAAAAAGATAGTTATTATATCCTCTATTACTGTTAAGACGCAAATTATAAAGTACCAGATTTAAAGCCGCTCTTAATTACCAATAAAAGAAGAAATAGAATTAAAATGCAAATTAAAATAATAAATAAATCCCACCACGCTTTACCACATTACGAAACCATCGCGTCTGCAGGAATGGATTTAAGAGCTCATATTTCTAAAAGCATAACTTTAAGTCCTATGGAGCGCAGTATTGTGCCTACAGGATTGTTTATAGAACTCCCTATTGGTTTTGAAGCGCAAGTAAGACCAAGAAGTGGCTTGGCAGCTAAAAAAGGGATTACAGTACTTAATGCGCCAGGAACCATAGATGCCGATTATAGAGGCGAAATAGGCGTGATTTTAGTGAACCTTTCTAAGGAGGTCTTTGTCATTGAAAACGGAGAGCGAATAGCTCAGTTAGTCATCGCAAAGCATGAACGTGCAGAGTGGGTTGAAACAGAGTTGTTAACTGAAACAGCCAGAGGAGAAGGCGGTTTTGGAAGTACTGGAGTTAAATAAATTTTGCTTTCCCTCGAGGGCGGGAAACTACACACCTATAGAAGTTGCAATAATTAGAAAATAAATTCAGATAGAGTTAAGTAAGAAGTATTAAAAGTACTTTTTGAAACATAGAAATTAAAAAAATAAGAGATTTCCGTCTACGCGGAAATGACAAAAAATAATTCATGAAAATAATAGTACCAATGGCAGGGCGCGGTTCACGTCTTCGCCCACATAGTTTAACCGTACCAAAACCATTAATTCCAGTAGCAGGTCAACCCATTGTTCATCGATTGGTAAAAGACATTGCTAAAGTATTAAACGAACCTATTGATGAAATTGCTTTTGTTTTAGGCGATCCCGCATGGTTTGGAGACGATGTCGTCTCAAGTTTAAAAGATTTAGCAAAAGGATTAGGCGCTAAAGCCTCCATATACCGGCAAGACCAACCTTTGGGTACAGGCCATGCCATAATGTGTGCTAAAGCCTCGCTATCAGGACCAGCAGTTATTGCTTATGCCGATACATTAATTAGAGCCGATTTTGATTTAGATCCTGAAGCAGATGCTGTAATTTGGGTGAAGCAAGTCGATAAACCAGAAGCTTATGGCGTGGTTAAATTAAATGAAAAACAAGACATTGTTGAACTTGTTGAGAAACCTAAAGCATTTGTAAGTGATTTAGCGGTTATTGGAATTTATTACTTTAAAGAAGTGGCCGACTTAAAAGAAGCACTTCAAAAAGTATTAGATAATAATATTATTCATGGTGGTGAATATCAAATTAATGATGGCATTATTGATATGATGAATAAAGGAAAAATATTCAAAACAGGCGAAGTTTCAGAATGGATGGACTGTGGTAACAAGGCAGTAACATTAGAAACAAATACTAGAATGTTAGGATTTCTAAAAGCAGACCAAGAAGAGCAATTAATAGCAAGCTCAGTTCAAAAAAGCAACTCTAATATTATAGAGCCTTGCTTTATAGGCGATCATGTTATTTTAAAAAACGCCTCTATTGGCCCTAATGTTTCTGTTGGAAATAATTGTGTTATAGAGGATTCAAGTGTAAAAAATAGCTTAATTCAGTCGAATACTACCATAAAAAATGCTAAATTAGACAACGCGATGATTGGAAACCATGTTAATTACGATGGTAGTTTTACAAAAGTTAGCATTGGGGACTATTCTGTTTTGGAATAATAGTTGTTGTATAGGCTTAAGTCAAGTCATCTTAATTTTATGAAATGAGTTGTAGTAGAACGTTTCAATTGCACTCAACATTTAATGATGAATTCCCTCTGACCAGCAAAAAGCATTAGAAATAAATAGATGAAAAAGACATGCTATACCTTACTTTTTTTCTTCGGAATTATTTTTATTCCTTGGATAAGTGCTGCTCAGGTTGATTTTAATAAACCGCCAGATGATGATTTGGGAAATAATTCTGATGCTTTTCAAGAAGCCTTTTTTGAAGCCTTAAAACAAAAAGCAATAGAGAATTACGATCGTGCTATTGTCGCCCTAGAAAAGTGTATTGATATAGATAATTCTGACGCGATATTATATTACGAGTTGGGTAAAAATTATAGTAAATTAAAGAATTTTGGAGCTGCTGAAGATGCACTTAAAAAAGCAATAAACAAAGCACCAGATAACGAATGGTACTTAGATGAGCTATACGAAGTTTATGCGCTTCAAAAAGATTATGATAAAGCAATAAAAACAGTAAAGCAATTAGTTAAATACCACCCAGATTATAAAGAAGATTTAGCCTCTTTATATTTACGCACGAAACGCTATAAAGAGGCGTTAAAGATCATTGATGAACTAGATGAAGAACTGGGCCTTTCTGATGTTAGAGACCGTATGCGAAATCAAATTTACACCGCTACAGGCAATAAGAAAGAACGCATAGAAAACTTAGAAGAGCGTGTTGATAAAGATCCTAATTCTGAGGCGAATTATTTAAAATTAATTTTCCGTTACAGTGAAAATAATGAAAAAGAGAAAGCCTTCGAAACAGCAAAAAAACTATTAGATATCAATCCCGAATCGCAACTGGTGCATTTGGCTTTGTACAAATTTTATTTAGATGATAATAAGCCTGAAAAGGCAATTGAATCTATGAAAATAGTCCTGTCTAGTGCAAAGATTAAACCCGAATCAAAAATAAAAGTGTTAGCCGATTTTGTGAAGTTTGTTTCAAAAAATGAAGCTTATGAAGGCGAGCTTATTGCGATAACGTCTAAACTTACAGAAACCGAGGCAACAGGTAAAACCTTTGTGGAATTGGCACAATATTATTTAATAAAAGAAAATCCTGCTAAAGCACTCGATTATTACCAAAAGGCATTAAAAGTTGAACCTAACAATTTTGGAATACTTAGAAACATTTTACTCTTACACATCGATTTAAAAAAGGATATTGAAGCAGAAAAACTAAGCGATAGTAGTCTAGAACGCTACCCCTCTCAACCCGTTTTGTATCTCATTAACGGGGTGGCACTTAATAATTTAAACCGGCATAAAGATGCCGTTGCCAGTTTAGAGACGGGCTTAGATTATATTATCGATAATACTAAGATGGAAATCGATTTTTACAAGCAATTGAGTAAAGCGCATACTGCATTAAACAATTTAGAAAAAGCAAAAGCGTTTAATGAAAAAGTAAAAAAGCTAGAATTTTCAAATTAATGATCATTAAAAAGTTTAGGATAACATTAGGCATAGGTTTGCTGTTATTTGTTTTTGCCTGCAAATCGGCAAAAGTAAATGGAGAACAGGCGTTAAATAAAAAAATAACGACCAAACAAGTTGTAAAAAACAGTGCGAAATCTACATCTAAATTTAAAACCCTTAGTGGTCGTGTAAAGATAGAGTTACTAGAAGAAAATAAATCGCAATCGTATTCCTTATCTATGCGAATGGAGAAAGATAAAACCATTTGGATGAGTAAGCTAGGTATTGTTAAAGCAATGATTACTCCAAATCGTGTAGCCTTTTATAATAAATTAGATAATACTTACTTTGATGGGGATTTTGCTTATTTAAGCGATTTACTGGGCACAGAATTAGATTTTTATAAAGTACAGCGTTTACTTTTAGGAGAACCTCTTTTTGAGCTCAACGAGAACGATTATAAAGCTTCTGTATATGAGAAATCCTATTTACTAGCGCCCAAAAAGCAACGCGAATTATTTGAATTGTTTTTGTTGTTTAATCCCTCGCATTTTAAAATGGATTCTCAGCAAATTACGCAAGACAAAGAAGCCCGACACCTTGAGATAAATTACGAAACCTATCAAAATGTTGAAGATCAAGTCTTACCCGAAAAGATTAAAGTACACGCTTTAGAGCTTGGCGAATCGCTAATAATAAATCTAGAGATTAAAAATATAGAACTCAATAAAAAAATGAATTTCCCATTTAAAATTCCTTCTGGTTTTGAAGCCATAAAATTTTAAAATGAAATACAATAGCCCGTTTATATCAAAAACAGTACTTATTACCCTCGTATTTTTACTTAACTTCACGGGGGTGTTGCTAGCGCAAAGTAAAAAGCAACAAGAGTTGGAAGAGCGACGTGTAGAATTAAGGCGAGAGATTAAGAAAATTAATGAGTTGCTATTTAAAAACAAATCTAAAGCCAAATCGCAAACTTCAGTTATTGAAAACGTAAGTCACAAAATAGGAGTTCGTAAAAATCTAATTAGGGTCACTAACCAACAAGCCAATTTATTAACAAGGGAAATTAATGCCAATCAAAAAAACATTTCTAAGTTAAGAGAAGACTTATCTAGTTTAAAGACAAATTATGCCAAACTTTTAGAGAAAGCTTATAAAAATAAGAGCAAACAAAGCCGTATTATGTTTTTGCTCTCTTCTGAAAATTTTAAACAGGCTTACAAACGGTTAAAGTATATTAATCAATATACTAATTACCAAAAGGAGCAGGGTGTACTTATTAAGACTAAAACAGAAGAATTAAAGGCCATTAATACCACTTTACTTAAACAAAAAGAAGATAAAAATAAATTAGTAGCCGAGAATAGGGTAGTGCAGCGAGAATTAGAAAGCGAATTGGGGCAACATAAAAGCTTAATGAAATCGATAAAGAAAGATTTAGGTAAGTTTTCTGCACAAATCCGTAAGAAGCAAAAAGAAGCTCAAAAGTTAGACAAACAAATCGATAAGATTATTCGAGAAGCCATTGCGAATTCTAATAAAAAGGCTGGAAAATCTTCTAAATCTGGAAGTTTTGCCTTAACACCAGAAGCTAAAGCACTGGCCAATAGTTTTGTGGCAAGTAAAGGTAAATTATCATGGCCAGTTGAAAAAGGGGTTGTAAAAGTACGATATGGTAAACAAAAATCGGCTTTCGACCCCACGATTATTATAAATAGTAATGGGGTGAGAATCGCTACTGAAAAAGGCGCAAAAGTTCGTGCTGTTTTTGAAGGCGAAGTGTTAGCTATAGGTCAAATTAAGCGTGGGCTTCTCTATGTTTTAATACAGCATGGTAATTATGCGTCTACCTACAAAAACTTGTCTAAAGTTTTGGTTAAAAAAGGCGATAAGATTACAACAAAACAGGTTATAGGCGAAGTTTTTACTAATAAATTAACAGGAGAAACGCTGTTAGGCTTTAGTGTGTTTAAAGAGTCTAAATCGCAAAATCCGGCAGAATGGATTTTTAAAATGTAAGTTTAGTGCTAAGTAAGATTAAAAAGAAAACGCGATTAAGAGGTTGTCATTTTAGTCTCAGAAATGTTTTTTAGTATAATAGATAAAAATTGGGAAACATCATACGGTTTAGCAATAATATCATTCATACCAGAATCGAGAATTTTTACTCTCATTTCTTCCATTTCTACGGCTGTTAAAGCAACAATAGGAATTTTAGAATTAAATTCTCTAATAGCAATTGTAGCCTCTATACCATTCACATTGGGCATGTTTATGTCCATTAAAACTAAACTATAATCCTTTTCTCTAACAAGATCTATAGCCTCTTGTCCGTCGTTAGCAACGTCTGAAGTAAAATGGTGCTTTTCAAGTGTTTTTTGAGTAATTTTTTGATTTATTTTGTTGTCATCTACCACTAAAATATGGGTATGTTCACCACCAAGTTGCAAAACCGCATTATCCAAATCACTTATAGAATTTGATTTGGAGGGCGAATTTTTAACAAGTGCCGTGTTCTTTTCAAGATTAATATAAAAACTAAACTCAGACCCCACTCCTAAATCACTTTTTAATTCAATTTTACTATCATGTAATTCCAGTAGCTTTTTTACTATGGGCAAGCCAAGTCCCGTACCTTGGTAACTATAATTTTCATTCTCTACCTGAGAAAATTCTTCAAAAATAGATTCTTGTTTGTCTTCAGGTATACCTATTCCATCGTCTTTAATAACAAAGCGTGTTTTGTATTTACCCTCATGAGTCACTTCTACTAAAAGAACATCTAACCAAATGTTTCCGTTTTCATTAAACTTAATGGCATTACCTATTAAATTAATTAGTATTTGTGAGAACCGAACAGGGTCGCCAACTAAATTGTTAGGAATATTATCGTCTATTTTAATATGCAATTTATTATTATTTTGCTCCAAACTATACTGAAACGACCTGGTAATACTATGAATGAGAACATTTAATGCAAAATCTATTTTTTCTAAGCGTATGGCTTCAGCATCAATTTTATTGATCAACAAAACATCATTAACTAATGCGAGTAAATAATCTGCAGAAAACTTAAGAGACCTCAGGTCTTTTTCATGTTTAACCAAACTTTTATCCTCTTGTAAAATAGTAGAAATCCCTATAACGCCATATAAAGGTGTTCTTAATTCGTGACTAACTGTAGAGAAGAACTGTGTTTTTATTTTCGATAATTTCTCGGCTTTTTCTTTAGCCTTAACTAAGGCCAAGTTCGTGTTTTGAAGTTTATGTATAATCTTTTTCCTCGCTTTAAAAAGTAAAAAGAAGCCTATTAATGCCAGTAAAAGTATAACCGTAGCTATAACAAATATTGTAGTAAGCTCTTTCGATTTTCTAATTAATTTTGCCGAATATTCTTTTTCTTTTAAAGCAGCATTTAAATCTTTTTGATATTCTAATAAGCCAAATTTCGCACTTGCTTTTTCAATTTCTTCTACTTTTTTTAAGGCGTATATTTTTTTATTATAATGATTGTATTTCTCAAGACTCACATAAGCATTAGTGTAGTCTCCTTTTTCAGAATATAGCTTAGCTAATAAATCATAAGTTTGCGCACCTAAATCTATTAAAGAATCTTTATCTGCTATATTTGCAGATGTAAAAAGTTCCTTTTTAGCAAGGTTGTAATTTTTATTTTTTAGGTAATATTTGGCAAAAAGAAGGTGCTCGGCATTTTTATCATTAGGATTTACTTTATGAATCTCTGAAATAGCTTTTGCTTTTAATAAACTAAAATAAGCATTATCATATTCCTTATTTTTTAAATAAGTTTGTGATAAGTTAATATAAGCCATATGCATTTGCTCTTGCTCATTATTTTGTTCGCTTAGTTCTAAACTTTTTTGAAAAAAATCGATTCCTTTTTGGTGATAATTACTGTTAGAATAAATAATACCAAGATTTAAATAGCCTTTAGAGATTAAGGTATCTGTTTTTGATTTAAAAGCGATTTCTAAAGCTTTTTGAGCATTTATTCTTGCCTTAGTGTTGTCTTCAAGAACATCGTAAACTTTACCCAATAAATCGTATCCAAGAAATTTGTAGTAATTGCTTTTATAATCGGTACCCTTTTCAATTAATTTAGACCCATATATAATGGCATCATCATAGTCTGAGGCTTTAAAAGCATTATTAGACTGGTTTAAGATGGTATTCAAGGTGTCTTTTTGAGAAACTGTAAAGTTTTGAGCATTGAGTTTATATCCAGAAAGGACTAGGTAACACAAAAAAAAGAACCTAACGAGTCTCATATGTTGTTGGATTTAGGGATTTCAAAATAGGCATTAAAATGAAAACTAGCAAATAATTAGCAGTTAAAAACAGGGCGAACTCACACTTTTTTACCCAGATTCTAGGGTTAATAAGTCTATTTTAGATTACTAATATTGAGTTAAATAACAATTGTTTTATGAGTTATTATATGTATAATATTGATAATCAATAACTTAAACCGTTATAAGGTAACTAATAATTTTAAGTCTATTTTCTGTAATATAGGCAATCTCCTTCTCATTGGAATAATTGTAGTGGGTTGTGTCGCAGAGATATAGAAAGAAATGGAGGCATACGCCAATGCAGAAATTTTTTTATAATTACTAAATGAAATACCTTGATGCATTTAACCGTATGTTTTATTCCATAGATCCTGGGCAGTTTAAACGCTGTTTTATGGATTGGGTTTTAGACTTAGTCGGCTTAACTAGCGGCGAGGGAGCAGTAGATGGCAAAACGCTAAGAGGCGCTAAAACTAATGGTGAAAAATCTCCAGTTAATATGGTAAATGCTTGGCAAGTACAAATAGGGTTCTAGGACAGGTTAAAGTTTCTAAAAAATCTAATGAAATTTCAACCATACCTAGGCTTCTAGAATTGATCACTATAAAGGTGGTGTGATTACCAGAGATGATATGGGATGCCAAAAGAATATTGCCAAAATCATCAAAAATAAAATATCCAAAACTTAGAAGATAAAATTTAAATTTTTAAAAACTTAAAACAATTTTAGCTGCCCATTTTTATATTCTTCATGAAGCGTTGTATTTAATTTAGTCTTGCTTTTTCCTTTAAAATATTTAAGCCGCGCTAATTTCACCAAATCGTTTATTTGTTTGGCTATTTTACCTTCTCCATGCATTCGTTTTCCATAAACACTGTCATTTAAAGTGCCGCCATGACAACTTTCTATTTGATGTAACACTTTACTTGCTTTATCGGGCATTGTTTTGCTAATCCAATCGGTGAAAATCTCACCAATAGCACCGTTTAATCTTACTATGGTATGCGCTATTGATGTTGCCCCGTGCTCGGAACAGGTTTTTGCTAGAGCTAATATTTCATGACTATTTATTGAAGGTATTATTGGTGCCAACATGACGTTTACTGGGATGCCATTTTCACTTAATACCTTTACGGTTTCTAATCGTTTTATCGTAGTTGTTGTTCTAGGTTCTAGTATTCTTCGTGTGTCTTCAGATAAAGAAGTAATAGAGACGTTTACACTTATTAAATGATCTTTGGCTAAGGCTTTTAAAATGTCTAAATCACGAAGTATTAATGCGTTTTTTGTAATGATTGAAACAGGATGTTTATACTTTAAAAAAACAGTCAAACACTGTCTTGTAATTTGAAATTGCTTTTCTGCAGGTTGATAACAATCGGTATTTCCAGATAGTACAATGGGCTGTGCCTTCCAACTTTTCTTTTTAAGCAATTTTTCTAATAAGTTTGGCGCTTTCTTTTTTACTAAAATACGACGTTCAAAATCTAAACCAGCACTGTAACCCCAAAACTCATGACTGTTTCTTGCATAACAATAAATACAACCGTGTTCACAACCTTGGTAAGGGTTCATGGAATAGCTCATGCCCACATCTGGGCTCTTTACTTTATTCACTATTGTTTTTGGAAATACTTCTAAATAAAGGGTTTTATTTTTGTCGGCTTGCTCGCCTTCTTTTCTACAAAACTCTAAAAAATCATTGCGTGTTTTATGAGAAAGATCTAAGAATCGATTTGGTGTATTAAGCTGTGCACCACGTCCTTTAACGGTAGTTTTGGAGTTCATTTTTTTTAGTTTTAAAAGTGAAAGAAAATAGTCACTATAAAGCTAAAACTAAATATTGCTGGAAACTGTTAACGCTTTTTTGGGTTATTAACAAGTTTCATTTTTTAATACAAATCGCTCCATTTTAAAATTACAATAGAGCGGTTTGTACTAAATTGGATGCTTTCTATGGCGTTGGTTATTCTTCTGTACTTATCCTTTTAATATTGTCTTTATACACGCGGTCTATTAAAAGGTGCCTAGGATCGATTGCCGCTTTTACTGGTAGCGAATCTAACTCTACAGTGATTGAAGTGGCTTCTTTATTAAATTTTAAACGTTTTTGTTCATATAACTTTTCTTCATCTTCATCCATAAAAAAACCAATATCTATCCAATCATTCATCGCCACTTTTGTCTCTGTCCCTATACTATCAGACTTAATTTTATAACTTTCAATAGCCATTTTCACTTCGTATTTACCATTATCTAATTTTTTATAAGTGGCTTCTTTTAAACGGTTATCATAAAGCGTAATTTCCTTAAACATATCTGTTACTAAATATTGTAAAGAATCTGGAACTTGAGGCTCTAAATACCTTAAAAAATCGTAAGAACTAGGGTAGGGTGGTTTCTTGTAACGATACTCTTCTAAAAAGCATCGCATAGCCGTATTTACTTTCTCTTCTCCAATATAATCTTGAAGCGCATAAAGTATTACGCTTCCTTTACCATAATGAATATAGCCTTGATTTTCTACTTTGTATAATGGGAGTTCTTTTAGCCGTTCTCCACTTCTTCCTCTTAAATAACGATCGTGATCGTACTTTAAAAATTCTCGCATTTTCATTGGCGTTTTAGAAATGCTTTTCAAAGTCATTAATGCAGAATATTCTGCAAAACTCTCACTGGTCATTGTACCACCTTGCATTTTAGCACCAATAACTTGATGTGCCCACCATTGATGCCCCATTTCGTGAGCAATAACAGCGTCTACCACATTATTTTCTGTTTCATCTTCAAGATTAATTACAAAACCAATCGCTTCAGAATAAGGCATTGTTCCAGGAAAAGCTTGTGCAAAGGAAGCATATCGAGGAAATTCTATTATGCGACATTGTTTATGGTAATAAGGCCCAAAGTTTTTAGTATAATAAGCCAAAGAACGCTCTACGGCATCTAGCATCATGTCGACATTTTCCGGATGTTTTTCATCATAATAGACTTCAATATCAATACCATTCCATTCGCGTTTTTTTATTTTGTAATCGGCAGACATGAATGAATAAAAATTTAATGAAGGCGTGTCTGTTTTGTAATGATAATAATCTCTTCCTTTTTCTTTCCACTTCTTAATTAAAGACCCTGGAGCTATTGCTATTTGATCTTCGCTAGTAGAAATTACTGTTTCAACATTTATAAAATCGGATTGTCCATCGTTTAAATAGTTACTCATATGTAATTCTCCAACTTCCTCTGTTAATTTTGGCATACGCTCCTTAACCGGCAAATCATATTTTTTTCGAGTGTTTTTATCGCCCAGTTCTAAGTCTTCATTATATCCCATAATGGGTAAGATTTCTCCATTATTAAAAAAGGTTCCGTTTTTAACGATATTTGTATTTCCTCTTCGATTACTAAAGCCTTTAGTAATGTATTTATTATCCACTTTCATTACAAATTTTTGTCCGGGTTGTAATGGCGGGTCTAACTTGTAAATGGTATAATTATAGGTTTTATCATTAAAGGCTTCACTGGCATTTGGTATATTTAATTGTGTTTCCCAGTCTTCATCGAAAAAGAAATGTAGAGAATCTATGGCTTGAGTTGATTCGTTAGTGAGTTCTATATCTGCTTTAACATGTATATTCCTTTTTGAAGGAAAAACATCTATATAATATTTAGCGTCTGTAACTTTAGGATGAATGGCTCCTTTATATTTTCTATATTTTTTTTCGTAATCTGCTGCAAGCTCTTCTTGGGTGTCATTTGAGCGGTAGGGATTTAAAATTTGAGTGTTATAATAGACATAACCCGCAAGACCCAGCCAAGCAATGGCAGTTATTGCGATGAAACTCCTATAAGTTTTAGGCGTTGCTTTTTTTGCAGATTTAATTCTGCTTAACAACGAACTTTTAGAACCCCTACTCCATAAAGCGCCTGCTATTAAAAGCCCAAGCAGCGCAAATAAAACCCAATAGGTATTAAACCACAAAGCGCCTTTTAAACCCGGACCAAAACCATTCATATCCGAATACCATATTGAAGGTCTTCCAGCAATATCAACCATATTACTAGAAACATCTAAAATGTTTAATAGTATTTGCCAAACAAATAAGACCAATACTGACACAAAATAGCCAATGTATTTATTATTAACCAATACTTGTATGAGTATCGTAATTCCTGAAAAAACAATATAAAAAGATAAGTTTCCATAAATAAAATCTAGAAAATAAACGTCTAATTCTATTCTCGTAAACCCGTTTAATAGTTGATAGATAATACCGATAACTATGAAAAAGAAATGTAAAATAACGGCGATACATACTAAAGACAGTGATTTAGCGATCATGGAAATAAATGAGGTATGCGCGGTGGCATCGATCACTTCATATATTTTATTATCGCGATCTCTCCAAATTAATTCGCCGCTAAAAAACACTAAAATAATAATTAGAAAAATATCTGTGTTATCCTGTATTGAATCTATTAATTTGTAGGTAAGAGGGTAAGATTTTAATCCAAAATACTCAAATCCACCACTTAAATCTGCTACTAAAATAATAATGCAGAACAGGAATAGTATTTTAAAGGTTATGCTCTTTATTATACTTAAAAAATTTGTGAAGAAAAAGCTTTTAAACTGTACCCATGTGGTCTTCCCATTATAAATTGGATTTAAAGAGGGCAATGCAAATACGGTTGCTTTTTTTGAATTTACTGCTTTTTGTTTTTTTATTCTTTTGTTTTTTTGTTTGAACGAAAAACTAAAATAAGAGACTAATAAAATAACCACGCCAAGACTTGTCCAAATTAATCTGTTTTGAAACAATAATCCAGAAAAGCCAGGACTTACCGTATTTTTCTCTAATGGAGTGAAATATTTTGTTTCAATTGCATAGGTGTTAATTCCAAATATATCAGAAAGGCCTGCAATAGTTTCGTTATCGACATCAGACATTAAAGAGCCTGAAACAATATAAGCCACAATAATTAATAAGCCACCAACAAAAGAAATGACTGTACTTTTCCATTTATTAGCCATCGCATAAATCACCGTTCCTGCCAAAAACACATTTGGTAAAATGAATAATAAATAATTATTTACGAAGGTTTCTATATAAAACGGCCCAAAACGTTCTGAAGCAATCCAGCCAAAAATAGAATTCATATAAGTACCCAGAAGCATTCCTATAAAAACACCTATTAATGGTAATGTAGAAACTATTAAAGCACCGAAAAAGCGCCCAAAAAAGTAGCCTTTTTTACTTAAGGGGGTCGTAAATAAAATTTCATTAAATTCATTATTATGGTCTCGTAATGCAGCATTATTAAAAAAAGCAGCCGCCATTAAAAGGCTAAAAATGCAAAATATTGAAACATGTTGCGTTATTGTAAAGGGCGAATTACGATAGACATTACCTATAGCGCCACCAACTTGAACATTATCGCTAACGGTAGCGAAAAACTCCAATAACCCTAAGATGAAGATAAAAATATACACCATAGGTTGCTTAAGTGTATATTTCAATTCTGAAATAAAAAATGTTTTAAACATAATTAAAATGATTAGTGAGAGTTAAACAAGTACATTAGTGGTGTTGATTTTTGAAAAGAAAACATCCTCTAAATTGGGCCTAACTTGCTCAAAGCCATTTTGAGGGTGGTGCTCACTAAATACATGAATGAGGGGTTGACCTCCTACCATTTTATTAGAAATAATTTTATAGTCTTCGGCGTAGTTTTTAAGCTCTTCTCTACTCACTATTTTTTGATAGACTTTATTTTTTAATTCATCAATTGCTGTTTGCGGTGAACCATGATATACAATTTCGCCCAAGTTCATAATGGCCATTTTGGTACAAAGTTCGCGAACATCATCAACAATATGCGTCGATAGAATTACAATTACCTCTTTACCAACATCTGCTAATAAATTATAAAACGATTACGTTCTCCGGGGTCAAGCCCAGCAGTGGGTTCATCAACAATAATTAGTTTTGGATTTCCTATAAGTGCTTGTGCAATACCAACACGCTGTTTCATTCCACCAGAAAACCCTTTTACAGATTTATTACGTTTTTCATAAAGATTTACTTTATCCAGCAAATAATTCACTAATTCCTTGCGTTCAGAAGTATTGGTAATCCCTTTTAAAATTGCTAAATGTGTTAATAATTGTTCTGCAGTTATTCTTGGATAAACTCCGAATTCTTGGGGCAAATAGCCCAATACTTTTCTTAACTCTGCGGGTTCGTTTAATATGTCTATCTCATCTAAAGTTGCAGTACCAGTATCGGCCTCTTGTAGCGTCGCTAGTGTTCGCATTAAAGAAGATTTACCGGCGCCATTTGGCCCTAGTAGTCCAAACATTCCGTTTTCAAGTTCTAAGTTAACTCGATCTAAGGCTTTAACGCCATTAGCATAGGTTTTAGATAAATTATTGATTATTAGTGTACTCATGATAACTGTTTTTTGATTGATTATTTTGTTAGACTAATAATGTATAAAAGTTTTACATAATATAATACCTTTTATACCATTTTATTCATCTAAATATG
>CALDCO010000026.1 GCA_937937185.1 uncultured Flavobacteriaceae bacterium | reverse complement strand
TCTGCCACGTCTTTAGAAGAAGTGGTAATTACAGGTTTAGCAACCTCCATTAAAAGGTCTAACTTAGCAAATGCAGTCTCTACCGTTTCTGCGGAAGAACTTATTGGAACTACAGGGCAAACGTCTATAGATGGTGCACTTGATGGTAAACTAACAGGAGTTAACATTACCTCAGCCTCTGGTGCACCTGGAGGAGTTATTGCAATGCGTTTAAGAGGGATTACCTCTATTGGTGGTAACAACCAACCATTAATTATAGTGGATGGCGTTTATATTAATAACGTTGAAATTCCTTCTGGATTAAGAGGTGCCTCTGGAGCAAACCGAGGCAATGAGGAAAATTCCTCTAATCGTCTAGCCGATATCGACCCCAATGATATTGAGAATATTGAAGTTTTAAAAGGAGCATCGGCAGCGGCAATTTATGGTACCCGTGCGAATGCAGGGGTAGTTATTATTACCACTAAAAGAGGTAAAAATGGAAAAACCAATTTCAGGTTTGGACAAGACATAGGTACTACTAGAATTGCAAACCCTTTAGGATTGAGACCATGGGATGCAGCACAAGTTGAGGCTGCTTTTGGGGCTGATGAAGTTGCTGCATTTAACCAAGCTCTAGCGAATGGAGGTCTTATTGATTATGAAGATGAAATTTATGGAGAAACAGGTATTATTAGTGAAACTAAGCTTGGCGTTGATGGTGGTAACGATAAATCTAAATTTTATGTTGGCACCTCATACAGAGATGAAGAAGGTATTATAGCAAACACTGGTTTTCAGAGATTATCAGTAAAAGCAAATCTGGATCATAAAATATCTGACGTGTTTGATTTTAAATTAAGCTCTAATTACATTAGAAGTGAATCTCAAAGAAGTTTTACAGGAAATGAAAATGAAGGCGGGTTAAGTTATGGTTATACTTTAGCGTTTACAAGGCCGTGGGTTAATTTGTTTCCCGATGCTCAAGGAAACTACCCTGTTAATCCTAATTATCCAGGAAACCCATTATTTGTTAGAGATAACGCCTTTAATGACGATGAGAATAATAGATTTATTCAAGGTCTAAATTTAACAACCAAACTTTATAATGGTGATAAGGATCGCCTTAAAATAGTGTCTAATTTTGGGTTGGATTATATTGCAAATCAAACAAGAGTTTTTGTGCCAGAAACGCATCAAGCGCAAGTAGGAAATGATAATGGTTTTATTGCAAGAGGAAATAATTCATTCACTTTCTTTAATTCTCAAGTTATTGCGGTTTGGGATCATGAAAGTAAAGACGGTGATTTGAATTTAACTACTCAGTTAGGTACAACTTATTTAGATCAATCTACACAGTCTGTTTTTGGACAGGCCACCCAATTGATTCCAGGTCAAACTAGTCTAAGTCAAGGAACTGTTCAGGAATCAGGATTAGAGAGACCATCTAATAGAGATTTTGGATACTTGGGTCAAGTAGAGGCAAATTATAAAGATAGATTAATAGGTACTGTTGGTTACAGGTTGGACAAATCAACTTTAAACGGTGATCCAAATAAGTTTTTTGGTTTCCCTAAAGCCTCGTTAGCTGTAAATCTTAATAATTTTGATTTTTGGAACGAAGACGGAAACATTAATCAATTTAAACTTAGAGCGGCGTATGGAGAAACGGGATCGTCTGGTCGTTTTGGATCTATATTCACGGTATTAGGTCAAACAACCATAGGAGGCAATGGAGGATCTTCAATAGGAGGACGTAAGGGAGACTCATCACTTCTTCCAGAAACATCGTCAGAATTGGAATTTGGATTAGATACCAGATTATTCGAAGCTGTTAATTTTGAAGCAACTTATTATATAAGATCTGTATCTGATTTAATATTAGATAGAGCTTTACCTAGTTCCTCAGGATTTGCAGTTGAAGCTTCTAATGTAGCAGATTTGGAAAATAAAGGTTTAGAACTCTCTTTAAATGCGGATATTGTGGATAATGAAGACTTTAAATGGAACACAGGAGTGCAGTATTGGTTTAATCGATCTGAAGTGACGCGACTAGATGTCCCTGCATTTGCGATTAACGGTGCTGGGTTTGGACTTGGACTTGGAACGTTTTTTGCCGAAGAAGGACAACCAATTACTCAGTTAGTAGGTACTGTTGATAATGTACCGACTCAACTTGGAGATGTAGAACCAGATTTTCAATTATCATGGAATAATCAAATTACTTTATTTAAAAATTTAGATTTGTCCTTTTTATTTCATATGAAAGAAGGGGCTGAAAACCTTAATTTGACTAAACTTTTAACAGATTTAGGAGGAACAACTCCAGATTTAAATACACAAGCCGGCCAAGATAGAGCGGGTTCAGGAATATCTGCTGCGAGGTTTGTTGAAGATGCTAGTTACATACGATTAAGAGAAGCGGCGATGTATTATAGATTTCCTAGGAGAATAGTTAAATCAATAGGTGGTCTTGAAAATATTAAATTAGGTATTTCAGGCAGAAACTTATTTACAATAACAGATTATTCAGGCTATGATCCTGAAGTTTCCGTTAATGGTAGTGCAGGCTTATCAACTGGTATAGATGTGACACCATTTCCTAGCTCGAGACAGTTTTATTTCCATTTAAATGTTAACTTTTAAAGAAAAAAAGCAATGAAAAAAATATTTAAAATAAAAACCAAATTTAGCCATTTGCTTTCAGTATTATTAGTATTAGGGATAGGGGTTACTTCTTGTACTTTTGAAGAACAATTCGATCCTGACAACCCAAGTATTGAGGGTTTTGAAAATGCATCAAAAAACCAATTGAATAATTTAGTGGTCGGGGTATTGTCCACAATGAGAAATTCGCTAGCTATACAGACTACGGCTAGTGGAACTCTAGCAAGAGAACTCTATTTATTTGATGCGGATCCAAGAAATACAACCAATTTACTTGGTGGTGGTGGATCTACATTAGAGAATGGAGATTTTTATTCTACAGCACCTTGGGGAGGTCGTTACAGAGCTATATCAAACGCTAATTTACTTATAAGTTCTGCTAATAAAACGTCTTTTGTAACTGATCAAGAACGTGCTGGATATGTAGGTTTTGCGCAAACAATTATAGCTTATGAATTAATTGAAGTTTTGAAATCTTACGGTAGAGCAAGAGTTGATGTTGCTGATCCTGACAATTTAGGTCCTGTGTTGGATTTTAGTGCAGCGATTGCTGAAGTAACTGTAATTTTAGATAGTGGGTTAAGTAATTTAAATCAAGCTGGTTCTGAATTTGTGTTCTCTCTACCAGGTTTTTCTGGATTTGACACACCTGCTACTTTTGCTCAATTTAACAGAGGAGTAGCAGCTACTGCAGCATTATATGCTGGTGATAAGGCGGGTGCTTTAACAGCATTATCAGCTTCTTATTTTGATTTAAATGGAGATATTACCGTCGGACCTAAACATATATTTAGCCAAAGTAGTGGAGATTTGACTAATGGGATTTTTAAAGTGGCTTCTACCGCAATGATGCCTAACAATGGGGATCAAATTATAGTGCATGATAGCTGGATTGCTGATGCCGAAGCAGGAGATACTAGAGTTGCTTCGAAAGCTGCGATGAGACCAGATCCAAGCGTACAAGACATGCTGACTGGGACTCATGAAACACGTTTGTATGCCTCTAACACCTCACCTATAGACCTGTTAAGAAACGAAGAATTAATTCTTGTCTATGCTGAAGCGAATATAGGCGGCAATACTGCTCAAGCTGTTGCTGCATTGGATAGAATTAGAGCTTCAGCTGGTTTACCTGCTTATTCTGGAGCAACTGATGATGCCGCATTAGTCACGGAAATGCTAAACCAGAGACGTTATTCGTTATGGTGTGAAAATCATAGATTATTCGATTTGAGACGTTATAACTTAAATAGTATGTTGCCAATAGACAGAGATGGAGATCAAATATTTGATGTGTTTCCAATTCCGTTTTCTGAAAATCAATAATAAATAATAATCAAATTTTTGATTTTATAATAAATCATACCAACCCATCGCAATTTTATTGTGGTGGGTTTTTTATGCGCCAATTAATTAAAGTTAAAAGTTGAAAACAACCAAATAATGGAAGGACTCTAGATTAGAAAAGCTGTCTTTGTTTATTAATGCTCTGGGACAAAAAAATCAAGGCACAATTCTTTTCCCAAAATTTATTAAAACATAAGGTTTTTTAAACCCTGTAGATTTAGCACGCTTTTGGCCATTATAGTCAACTATAAAAAGGGTTGGATAGGTTTTTACGCCATATTTTCTGGCTAATTCTATACCTTCGCCAGATTCACCA
>CALDCO010000025.1 GCA_937937185.1 uncultured Flavobacteriaceae bacterium | reverse complement strand
TCCCATGCATTAATTCTTGGTTTTGGCCAATTGGCGACATAAATTAAAAGGTCATAATCTACAGTGTTTCTTGCCCAAACAGGAAAACGTAAGTCGTAACAAATTAAAGGCACAATTTTCCAGTTTTTATAGTTTATAACCACTCTGTTCGTTCCCGATTTATACACTTTATCCTCTCCAGCTAATGTAAAACAATGCTTTTTATCATAAAACGAATCGATTTTAGAAGGCGTTACAAAAAGAAAACGGTTTACATAATTACCCGCCTCTTTTATAACCATACTCCCCATTATGGCACATTGTTTTTTTGAGGCCATAGTTTTCATCCAATTTACGGTATCGCCCTGCATGGTTTCAGCAACTGATGCTGGATTCATGGTAAACCCAGAAGTAAACATTTCTGGCAGAACGATAAGATCTACTGGTTTAGAAATGGTATCTATTTTCTTTGCAAAATTAATTCGGTTTTGAATGGGGTTTTCCCAAACTAAATTGGATTGAATAATTGCAACTTCTAAATGGTCTTGCATGCGTGTAAATTTTACTTCATTTTGAATAGAAGTGGTTTAAACTTTTTTCAATTTGCTAAAATTAATCAAATTCTATTTAAAATATTAGCAGCTTGTTTTAAGGTGTCTTTTGTTTTTGCAAAACAAAAACGAAGCATTTTCTGATCTAATCCATTTGTATTAAAAACAGAGAGCGGAATAGCCGCTAATCCGTTTTTAATGGTTAATTGTTTTGCGAAATCGACATCATGATCGGGAGTAATGTTTGAGTAGTCTAACACTTGAAAATAAGTGCCTTTAGAGGGTGTAAATCTAAATTTCGAATCTTTAATGAGCGATAGAAAAAAATCGCGCTTTTCTTGATAAAATTGTGATAATTCTAAATAATGGCTTGGCAATTTTAGATAATCTGCCAATGCCTTTTGCATGGGGTGATTAACACTAAACACATCGAACTGGTGTACTTTTCTAAATTCGTCCATAAGCACTTTAGGGGCGCAACAATAACCTACTTTCCATCCTGTATTATGAAATGTTTTCCCAAAAGAAGCCGTTATAAAACTTCTTTTTTTTAAATCGGAAAACAAACAGACACTTTGGTGCTTTTCGTCATCAAATATAATGTGCTCATAAACTTCATCGCTTAAAACAATAATATTGGTGTTTTTTGTTAATTCCTGTAAAGCCAATACATCTTCTTTATTAAATATGGTGCCACTTGGATTGTGCGGCGTGTTAATAATAATCATTTTTGTTTTTGAAGAAATTTTTTGTTTCACAACAGGCCAATTTACTTTATAATGAGGTGCTTCCAACTGTACAGAAATGGTTTTACCACCATTAAGTGCAATTGAAGGTTCGTAACTATCGTAAGCAGGGCGGAAAATTATAACCTCATCTGTAGGTCTTATAAAAGTCGAAATAATAGTGTAAATAGCCTGTGAAGCTCCTGCTGTTATTGTAATTTCTGTTTCAGGGTGGTAAGTGCTATCATAAAGCACAGCAAATTTATTAGCAATGGCGGTTCTTAATATCATATCTCCTGCCATGGGCGCATATTGATTGTATCCAGATTTCATGGCGGCATTCACGAGGTTAATTAATTTTTCATCGCTTTTAAAATTTGGAAACCCTTGAGATAAGTTAATGGCGTTATGAGCATTTGCCAAACGACTCATTGTCGTAAAAATATTAGTCCCAATGTTAGGAAGTTTAGATTGGTGTTGCATAGTGTAAATATAAACAGAGTTTATTAGAAATTATGAATCATAGATCTAACAGGGATTTTTAGTAAATTAAAAAAGTTTAAACCACTTCTTTTAAAGTATATTTACTTTTTCTAAAATAATAGAACTATGAATTATGTCATTCGTTTAGCAACGAAAAAAGATATGGCGGGGGTATTACATCTAATTAAGCAATTAGCTATTTTTGAGAAAGCACCTAATGCTGTTGAAATCACTGTTGAAGATTTAATTGAAGATGGCTTTGGTACCTTACCCAAATTTACTTGTTTTGTTGCAGAGAGCAGTAATACTGTATTGGGAATTGCTCTAGTCTATATGAGATATTCTACTTGGAAAGGCGAAGTATTGCATCTGGAAGATTTAATAGTTAGCGAATCGATGAGGGGGGCTGGTTTAGGGACTGCGCTTTTAGATGAAGTCGTAAAATACGGACATGGTCTGGGCGTTAAGCGCATTAGTTGGGAAGTTATAGATTGGAATGAAAATGCCATCACTTTTTATGAAAAAAAAGGTGCTAATGTGATGAGAGATTGGGATGTGGTGCAACTAAATGACAAGGGAATAAAAAAATACATAGAAAATATTAAATCACTTAATTCTTGAAGTGGTTTAAACTTTTGTTTTAATTTAAAACCTGAGTTCAATCAAAGGAGTTTAGTATGAAAAAAGTCGTCAAATGGAGTGATTTTACAAAGTGAAACGAGGAAAAATAGTATCGAAATTAGGCTTTTGACACCTATTTTCTATCGAAAATCAAGCTGACTGACGCAAATTTTCTTGTGTCGAACAGACCGTACAAATTGTTTTAAGCTGTAAAACGTTAAATGCTTAAAAAGTATAATGATGGGTATTTCGGGACTAACCTCTAAAAAATAATTGTTTAGTTATATAAAATGAGAATATTTAAGTTTGGTGGCGCTTCTGTAAAAGATGCTAATGGTGTAAATAATTTAATTTCGGTTTTAAAGCAAGTGGGTTATGAAAATACGCTAATCGTGATTTCTGCCATGGGAAAAACGACCAATGCTTTAGAACGTGTTATCGATGCCTACATTAATAATAAAAGTGAATTCGACAAGACCTTACAAGAGGTCATTAATTATCATGAGACTATTTTAAATGACTTATTTATCGCTAAAAACCATATGGTTTTTAATCGCGTTAAGGATTTGTTTTTAGAATTAAAAACACTGTTTAATACTAATAAATCGCCAGATTATAATTTTATTTACGATCAGGTCATCGGTTTTGGTGAATTAGTTTCAACCACTATTATTAGTTGTTATTTAAACGAAAAGGGATTAAAAAACAATTGGCTAGATGTAAGAAACTTTATTAAAACAGATCCTTATTATCGAAAAGCAAATGTAGATTGGATAAGTACTCAAAAACGCATTGCTGGTAAGGTAGATCAATCTGTTTTAAATATCACTCAAGGGTTTTTAGGGAGTGATGATAATAATTTCACAACCACTTTAGGACGAGAGGGAAGTGACTATACAGCAGCGATATTTGCCTATTGTTTAAATGCCGAAAGTGTGACCATATGGAAAGACGTTCCAGGTGTTTTAAATGCCGATCCTCGTTATTTTGAAAAGACGCAGTTACTTGAACGTATTTCCTATACAGAGGCTATTGAGCTAGCTTTTTATGGCGCTTCAGTAATACACCCTAAAACCTTACAACCCTTACAGCGTAAAGAAATTCCCTTGCATGTAAATTCTTTTTTAAAGCCTACAAACAAAGGAACCATTGTAAGTAAAAAAGAAGGCATATTTCCAGAAATCCCTTGCTTTATTGTAAAACAGAATCAGGTTTTATTATCATTGTCTACCATAGATTTTTCTTATGTTGTTGAAGAAAATATTAGCGATATTTTTAATTTGCTTCATAAGTATAAAATGAAAGTAGATGTTATTCAAAATTCGGCAATTAGTTTTTCGGTATGTTTTGATAATACTTATAATAATTTAGAGAAATTATTACTTCATTTAAAAGCAAAATTTAAAGTAACTTGTAATAATAATGTGTCTCTATACACTATTAGACATTATGACGAGGCTTCAGTAAAAAGAATAGAGGCCAATAAAAAAGTACTATTAAAGCAACTATTTAACAACACCGTACAAATTGTAACAGTATAAGTATGATGAGGTCTTTAATACAAATAGCAGGTTTTCGTAGTTTAATATTAAGCTAAGATTTAGAATTTTTATGTACGTTTGTTAATGAGCTCATGTAAAAGAGTTCAGTATAAAAATTAATAATGGGATTAGTAACAGCAAAAGAAGTTTCGCAGGCAATACACCTAGATAAATATGGGTTTGTTGGTACTTTTATTGGCTGGATATTAATGAAAATACTAAAAATTTCTGCACTTAACAGCTATTACAATCGTAATAAACATTTAACAGAAGTCGAGTTTTTAGATAGTATTTTAGATGAATTTCAAATTAAATTTGAAATTCCAGAAGAGGACCTTAAACGCTTACCCAAAGAAGGAGCTTATGTGACCATATCTAACCACCCGCTAGGCGGAATTGATGGCATTTTATTGTTAAAATTAATGGTTGAACAGCGTAAAGATTTTAAAATTATTGCTAATTTTTTACTTCATCGTATCGTACCAATGCGGCCGTACATAATGCCTGTTAATCCTTTTGAAGATCGCAAGGATGTAAAATCCAGTATCACAGGATTTAAAAACGCCATTCAACATTTAAGAGAAGGTCATCCTCTAGGAATTTTTCCAGCTGGTGAAGTTTCCACCTACAGGGATGGTAAATTATTAGTAGATAAGCCATGGGAAGAGGCAGCAATGAAACTCGTTAAAAAAGCCGAAGTTCCTATAGTGCCCATTTATTTCCATGCTAAGAATAGCAAGTTATTTTACAAACTTTCTAAGATTAGTAGCACTTTTAGAACGGCGAAATTGCCTTCAGAGATGTTAACGCAAAAACGACGCGTTATTAAAGTAAGGATAGGAAAACCCATTGCCGTAAAAGACCAAAAGGAACATGACTCGCTTTATGAGTTTACAGAATTTGTTAGGAAAAAAACATATATGCTATCTAACGCATTTGATAAGAAAGATAAAGTAACCACTTCATTTTCATCTACCCTAAAATCACCAAAACCACCAAAAAAAATAGTGACTCCTGTAAGTACAGAATCCATTATTAAAGAACTGGAAATAATTAAAGAATACGATTACAGGCTGTTAACGAGTAAAAATTATGAAGTGTATTTGTGTCCTGCTGAAAAAATACCTAATATTTTAAGAGAAATTGGACGTTTAAGAGAAATTACCTTTAGAGAAGTAGGTGAAGGCACTAATGAGGCGATAGATTTAGATGCTTTCGATTCGTATTACCATCACATGTTTCTATGGGACGATAACGCCAAAGTAATTGTAGGCGCTTATCGTATGGGTTTAGGTTCGGAAATATATAAAGCGTATGGTATTAACGGGTTTTATCTTCAAGATTTATTTCGTTTTGAGCCAGAGCTTTATAAAATGATGAGCCAGTCTATAGAAATGGGCCGTGCGTTCATTGCCAAGGATTATCAACAAAAACCAATGCCTTTATTTTTATTGTGGAAAGGAATTGTACACACCACGCTTCGTTTTCCGCAACACAAGTATTTAATAGGAGGCGTGAGCATAAGCAATCAATTTTCGAATTTTTCCAAATCATTAATGATCGAGTTTATGAAATCTCATTATTACGATCCTTATGTTGCTCAATATGTTTATCCTAAAAAAGAGTTTAAAGTAAAATTAAATGATGCCGATAAAGATTTTGTCTTCGATTCTACAGAAGCCGATCTGAATAAGTTTGATAAAATTATAGATGAAATTGAACCCGGCGCATTAAGACTCCCCGTATTGCTTAAAAAATACATTAAGCAAAACGCTAAATTGGTAGCCTTTAATGTTGATCCTCTATTTAACAACGCTGTAGATGGCCTTATGTATATTCGCATTGCCGACCTCCCAGAAAGTACGGTAAGACCTGTAATGGAAGAATTTCAAGCCGAATTAGAACGAAAATTTTCTGGTGTAAATGGCGATAAGTAATACCGTTTTAACTTTAAAATTAATTCAAAATAAAATGATAATTTTTTTTCTTTATATGAATAAGAAAATTAAATCATCGCCTAAACTACGTTTTCTTTTTCTTTTAAAATAGAAAGAAAAAAGGGCGTTTTAATAGGGTCATTTCAACGTTAAAATGGTATAGGAATTAGTTTAAACGGTTTGCTTTCACAAAATCTTTACAAAACTGTTTTATTTCCTCTCGAGTTTTTATAAATGCGGTATGAATTTCTTTTTCTGAGCCTTTAATTTTAGATGGGTCAGAAAAGTTATGATGTAATCTCACGGCATTTTCGCTTGGAATATAAGGACAATTCTCATTGGCATGATCACAAACGGTGATAATATAATCAAAATTTATTTCATTGTATTCATCTACATGATTGGAAGTATGACTGGAAATATCTAAACCATCCAGTTTTAGTATTGAAACCGCATTGGGATTTAAGCCATGTGTTTCTATCCCAGCACTATATATTTTTGCTTTTTTCTTTGCGTATTGATTTAAATAGGCGTGAGCCATTTGGCTTCTACAGGAGTTTCCAGTGCAAAGCACAAGTACATTTTTCATTTTTTAGGTATGATAACGTTTATAATTGTACATCACATTTCGGTTAGTATCTATTAGTAGTTTGGGCAATAATTATTGTCTACATTTACTGTAATACGGCTATTATTTTCAGTAAATTCTAGCCACAATAAAGGTGATTTTGTAAAATCATGTAATAATAGTATTAAAATAAATCTTTTCAAAAGAAAATAAGAAAAAGGCTATTATGATACCGTTAAATTATTTCACTCCTTCTTTCAAGCAATTGATTGTCAAACCACTTGTTATTTCGTTTACCTATTTTTTCTCTAGTGCCAATTCTTCTAAACCCACATTTTACGAATAAATTAATGCTAGCTTGATTTTGAGAAAAAATATTTGCTTGTAAGGTCCAAAACCCCTCTTTTTCACTTTTATTTATCAACTCATTAAGTAATGTCTGGCCTACTTGTTGCCCCCAATATGCTTTTGAAATGTATAAACTAACTTCTGCGACACCTTTGTAAACATCGCGTTCTGAGACTTTTGACAACACTATAAAACCTATTACTTTGTCTTTTATCTCAGCGACTAATCTGCATTTAGGGCTATATTTTGTATTCCATTTATCCCAAGACGGGACAGTGGTTTCAAATGTGGCAATTTTAGTTTCTATTCCCTCACCATATATTTGCGAAACCGCAGGCCAGTCGGCTTCCAACAATGGTCTTGTTTTAATAAGCCGCATTATTTTTAGGTTTTATTTACCACAACTCACTTGTGTTTTTACAAAAAAGTCATTCACCACTCGCCTGCATATATTTAGCTTTTCAGTATTTATAGAATAAAAAAGGTTTTTCCCTTTTACGGTTTGTTTTAAGAGTCCGATTTTACGTATTTCTGCTAAATGTTGAGAAATGGTAGGTTGCGCCAACCCAATAATTTTAACGAGTTCATTACAATTGCAATATTTTTTATCACTTATTTGCTGAATGATAGAAATTCTTGCAGGATGCCCTAATACCTTAGTGTAATTAGCGACAAGATTTTGATTCTCATTAAAGATATGCTTTTTAGTAAATCCCATAATAATTTAATATTTTTAACGTGATATTGCAATATCACAATTTTAAATTAAAAATAAAACTTAAAACGAAAAATTTCATTTTAAAAAATACTGGAAAAGGCAAATTTGAATAGGAGATTTTAAGGCAGAAACTGGATTATAGAATATCTACTCATTTAATAAGCTGAATGTCATTTACATTAAGTATACTTTTACAAAGCTTTTTTTGTGTCCTATTTTAAGCTTTTTATTCTTTAGCAATATTGCGCAACTTAATAAAGTCATCAATAAAACCTAAAGTAGTTCGTTTTCACTTAAATCTAAAATTATTAATAATACTTAGCCGCTTTAGACTTTTTTAGTATCTCTTAATGACTTCATGAAAACAATAATATCTTCAACTTCTTTATTAGTTATTAAGGATCTGGAGAAAGTATTTGGTATTTTTGCCCCTTTCTTATAGAAACATAATTATTATAGAGATTTAAACCAATCTTGAAATTGATTACCCAATAAGAATATAGGTTTCTTCTCACCACTTAAAGCACCTATTAAGCTCATGATCCATAATACAACTGGTAGTATCCATGAAAAGAGATTTAATACAGGAATTAATCCTAATACTATAGATAGAAGCATCAAACCTAACATTTGCCTTATATAAAAGGAGGCGTATTCAGATTTTTTATCATTACTATTCATTATTAGAGCAATAACCCATCCTATTATAGTGATATGCGCTATTATAGCAATATTTTTACCATCTCCTAGTACTTGTTTGGCATTACCTGTAAATTCTGCAGCAGCTTCTTTCGCATCATCTGCAAATTCTGAAGCTTTTTCTTTAGCTTCTTCTGCCAACTCACTGGCTTTATCTGTTGCTTTTTTTACACCATCTTTGGCATCTCCTAACATGTCGTTAAGATCGTCACTTAAGTTTTTTTCATCAGACATTGATTAATCGTTTAATGGGTTAATAAGTCACGAAAGTTAATGAAAAAATAAATTTCTTTAAAGAAAAGCACTATCAATAGGTTCCCATAATTCAATTTTGTTTCCCTCAGGATCCAAAATCCACCCAAATTTACCATAATCGTATTCTTCAATCTCCCCAACAATTGTAACGCCTTCTTCTTTAAGCGTTTTTAATAGTTCTACTAAATTTTCAACTCTAAAATTTATCATGAATTGTTTTTTACTTGGCTTAAAATAATTGGTATCTTCCTTAAATGGAGACCATTGCGTAGAACAATTATTTTCCTGTTTATCTTTCCACCAAAAGGTACAACCGTAATCATCTACAGGTAATCCCAGATGTTTGCCATACCATGTTTTAATTTTATCGGGGTTTTTCGTTTTAAAAAACAGCCCGCCAAGGCCAGTTACTCTTTTTTTCATATTTTTGCATCTTTAATTGCCTTTTTATTCGTATATTAAAATAAAAATGGTAGGGTGATTTAACTCTATAAAAAAGGGCGATAAGCCTGTGCTATTTCTAATTTGGTTTTTAGTTATTTGTATTGGTGATAAACTAATGAAACATAAAGTAAATCCTAAGTGCTATAGGATCCCTAAAAAGAAACATTGTTTAAAGCCCTTATTTTTTGATTGTTTTTTCATAAATTTCTATCCATTCTTCTGTTGTCATTTTCCTTAAAAGTACTGTGATTAAATCGTAAGGGATGTCATCCATTTTTTTAAAACGAATACAGCTTTTCCCCATGTCGATTTTATACTTACTATGCTTAGAGTATTCTCCAACAAACCAATCGTATAATTCTTTTTTAGCGTAAATACCAGAATGATATAACGCAATAAAGTTTTTTTGCGAGGCTAAATTTATAAATGGCAATGGTAGTTTTGGATTGCAGTGGTAGCCATTTGGGTAAACACTATGTGGGACATAATAGCCTAGCATATTATAATTTATACCTTCCTCTAAACCTTTAGGCATATTCTTTAAAACAAGGTTTCTTAACTTCGTAATTACTGCTTTTCTATCTTCAGGGAGTTTACTAATATACTCCTCAGGTGTATTTGCATGAATTTTCATAATAAAACTTTTATCTAAGAAAGAACGGCTTTAAAGATAGACTATTTTATTTAATGCAATATACAGGTTATTAGTGATTTGAGTTTACTATAACGAAGAGGATAAACTAAAAAAAGCCTCTTATTTTTACAATTTAGGAGTTATAAAATTTTGCTTTAATTTTATTTACTATGGTTTGAGCGAGTTTCTCTTTACTTTCTATGGTCCAACCAGCAACGTGAGGCGATAAGATCACATTTTCAGCCTTAATTAAGTAAGTAAACGCTTCGGGAAAGTTATTCCTATTAAATAAATTTTCAAAAGACTTTTTCTCATATTCAAGAACATCTAAACCAGCGCCAAGTATTTTTTTGCTTTTTAATGCTGAAACCAAATCGCTTGTTACAACACTTCTACCCCGAGCAGTATTAATGAGCCAAAAAGGGTTTTTAAAAGCCTCGATAAATTTAGAATTTACCATGCCAATGGTTAAAGGTGTTTCTGGGGTGTGTAAACTGAGTACTTC
>CALDCO010000024.1 GCA_937937185.1 uncultured Flavobacteriaceae bacterium | reverse complement strand
CTTTTAATAAGTTGATTTTTAGGTTAAAAAGGAGTTAGTATATTTTAAAGCGCAACCAATAACAACAAATAAAGAGATTTTATATTTTTTAGGTATCTTGCCTCTTAAGTAATATTATTTACCATATTCTTCACAATTTATAGTGTACATATTTGTTATATTTACATAAAGTTATACTATGCGAATAATTGCCCTTTTATTGTTTTTAATGTGTTTTAGCCTAAATGGGCAAAATGAGATCTTGGCAAAAGAATACTTTAATAAAGGCGAATTTGATAAAGCCTTAATTTCCTTTAAAAAACTTTATCAGAAAAATAAAAATAATAGAAACTACTTAATTCAGCTTGTTAAAACGCACCAGCAATTAGAACAATTTAAAGAAGCAGAATCACTATTGCTATCTAAAGTAGGAACTTCAAGAAACAGTGGTGCGCTTCTGGTAGAGCTCGGGTATAATTATCAATTGCAAAAAGACACTTTAAATTCTAAGGTAAATTACGATAAAGCAATATCATTAGTAAATGTTGCTCCTAATTCGGCTTATATTGTGGGCAGAGCTTTTGAAAATTACTCGCTGTTAAGTGAGGCCATTAACACCTACGAAACTGCAATGGCGTTAAAACCAGACCTTAACTTTAATATGCAATTGGCGCGTATTTATGGCGAACAAGGTAACATTGAAAAAATGTTTAATAGTTATATTAATTTTGGAGAAAAAAACGAGGCGTATATTAATACCATAAAACGTTCCATAAGCGAATTTATAAGTGAAAATAGAGACAATGAAAACAACATTAAATTAAGAAAAATTCTACTTAAAAAAATTCAAACCCAACCCAATCTACTCTGGAATGATATGCTTAGTTGGTTATTTATTCAGCAAAAAGATTACAACAAAGCCTTCATCCAAGAAAAGGCCATTTATAAGCGCGAACTAGAGAGTCTTGAACGAATACAAGAATTAGCAATTATAACCAAAACTCAAAACCAAAATGAAATTGCTAAAGCTATTTTTCAGTTTATTATAGATAATTCTCAAGAAATAGATGATCAATTGGGGGCGCATTATTATCTGTTAGAAATTGAAACCAATGAAGCCTCGAAAAAAGAATACGAAGCCATTCAAGAAAAATATTTAGCATTATTTGAAGAACAAGGAAAATTTCAAGCCACTTTAGATTTACAAATTGCCTATGCACATTTTTTAGCATTTTATTTAAATGATACAAATGCTGCTATTGCTTTTTTAAAAGAAACGCTAAAATTAGAGCTTCCTAAATTTAAAGTGGCGAAAGTAAAATTAGAATTAGGCGATATTCTCGTTTTAGAAGAAAAGTTTAATGAAGCATTAATTTATTACACCCAAATACAGCGTAGCCTAAAAAACAGTACAATTTCTCAAGAAGCACGTTTTAAAGTAGCTAAAACCAGTTATTATAAAGGAGATTTTAAATGGGCAGAATCGCAACTTAAAGTTTTAAAAGCTTCGACCACTCAATTAACCGCAAATGATGCTTTAGATTTAAAACTTTTAATTGCCGATAATCGCCAAGAGGACTCCTTGCAAGTAAATTTAAAAAAATATGCTAAGGCCGATTTATTAGCCTTTCAAAATAGAAAAGAAAAAGCTATTAACATACTCAATGAGATCCTTGAGACCAATAAAACAGCTGTCATTATTCCGCAAGCCTTAATTAAGCAAGCACAATTATTTGAAAAAAAGCGCGATTATGAAAGTGCTAAAAAAAATTACGAAAGACTCATTGAAGAGTATAAAGAAAGTATTTTAATAGACGATGCCATATACTACTTAGCTGAAATTTATTCAAATTATTTAGCTCAACCCGAGAAGGCAAAATCATTATATGAAAAAATTATTTTTGATCATGCCGATAGTATTTATTTTGTAGCCTCAAGAAAAAAATTCAGGGCCCTACGTGGCGATGCGATTAATTAATACGCTTTCTTCCCACAAAAAAACCAACACCGCTATATCCTTCTTTTGAAATACAGGAGCCGTATTACGAAAAAACCACAATTTCTTTTTGACAATGAAAAAGAACGCCTGTTCTTTGTAAAAATTTAAATTAATGCGCATTATATATAACGTTACGGTAAATATAGACGATAGCATTCATAAACAATGGCTAATATGGGTTAAAGAACACATCCCAAAAGTGTTAGCCACAGGAAAGTTTGAAAGTGCTAAACTGTCTAAAATTTTGGTAGAAGAAGAATTAGGTGGCCAATCATATGCCATACAGTATACAGCCTATTCGCGAGAAACCTTGAATGCGTATTATAAAGAAAATGCTGAAGAATTGAGAAATGAAGGATTAAAAAAATTTGCCGATAAAATGCTTGCCTTTCGTACAGAGTTAGAAATTATAGACGAATACAAAGTAAATTTTAGTTAAATAACGTGAGTTCGATCTAAGTATTTAGGATGAAAAAGCCGTCAAATTGACTGGTTTTTCAAAGTGAAACGAAGAAAAATAGTGTCGAAATTAGGCTTTTGATTGAAAATTTATTGGTCTTCGTTACCATTTTCTATCGAAAATCACTCTGACTGACGTAAATTTTCTTATACCGAACTGACGTTAAGTAGCTTTATTATAATTAAGCGCATAGAAAAACAAATTGTTGTATTACAATACTAAATGAAATGATCCATGTCGAAACAACATCAAAATAACGAGGTAAAAGCAAAAAAATTTCTTGGTCAACATTTTTTAGAAGATGAAACCATCGCTGAAAAAATAGCAAATTCGTTATCATTAAAAAATTATAAAAACCTGCTAGAGATTGGTCCAGGAATGGGCGTGTTAACAAAGTATTTGCTAAAAAAACCAGTAACGACTTATGTCATAGAAATTGATAGGGAATCTGTTGCGTATTTAAAAAATAATTATCTAAACCTAGCGCCTAGAATCTTAGAAAAAGACTTCTTAAAATACAATTTAAAAGATACTTTTAAGGAAGATGCTTTTGCAATTATAGGAAATTTCCCCTACAATATTTCAACACAAATCGTATTTAAAACGCTAGAATGGCGACACCAAATACCAGAATTTTCTGGCATGTTTCAAAAAGAAGTGGCGCAGCGTATTTGCTCTAAAGAAGGCAGTAAAGTTTATGGTATTTTATCGGTGCTCACACAAGCGTTTTACGAGGCTGAATATTTATTTACAGTACCACCAACTGTTTTTAATCCACCACCTAAAGTCGAGTCTGGGGTGCTCCGATTGGTAAGAAAAGAAAATGATCGCTTACCCTGTGATGAGAAATTGTTTTTTAGAGTTGTAAAAACCGCTTTTCAACAACGTCGAAAAACACTTCGTAACAGCTTAAAAATATTTAATCTCTCTGTTAATTTAAAAGCAAATGTTATCTTTGAAAAACGTCCTGAACAGTTAAGTGTCTCCCAGTTTATAAAACTCACTTCCTTAATTGAGAATGATGCCGTTAATGAATAATTTTTGTGGAAAATACAGATAACATACATTTTCATCTTACTGATGCGCTTTTAGAGAAAGTAAAACATTTTATCGAAAACAAAAACGGTAAAGAATTGCATGTGCTTCTAAATGGGTTTCATTACGCAGATATTGCAGAAATTTTAGACGAATTAAATCTGATAGAAGCCATATATGTTATTAAACTCTTAGACTCAGAAACCACAGCAGATGTTTTAACAGAGTTAGATGAAGACAATCGTGAAAAAATCCTAAAAAATCTTTCAGCCAAAGAAATTGCCGAAGAAGTTGAAGAACTAGACACCGATGATGCTGCCGATATTATTGCAGAACTTCCTGAAGAAAGACAGCAAGAAGTCATCTCTAATATTGAAGATAAAGAACACAAAGCAGAAATTGAAGAGCTTTTAACTTATGATGAAGACACGGCGGGGGCGCTTATGGCAAAAGAGCTTGTAAAAGTGTATGAAACCTGGACGGTTGCTGGTTGTCTGCGCCGCATAAGAGGGCAAGCGCAAGAAGTGACTAGGGTACACTCAATCTATGTGGTAAATAAGCAAGACCAGTTAATTGGTCGCCTTTCTTTAAAAGATTTAATTACCGCCAAAAGTGAACAAAAAATTGCCGACATCTACATCGCTAATGTCGATTATGTAAATGTGAATGAAGATGAAGAAGATGTGGCGAAACTCATGCAAAAATATGATTTAGAAGCCATTCCTGTTGTCGATGATAACAAAACACTTTTAGGCCGTATTACTATTGATGATATTGTAGATGTTATAAAAGAAGAAGCCGAAAAAGATTATCAACTTGCGGCGGGGATCTCTCAAGATGTAGAAGCCGATGATAGTATTTTACAACTTACTAGGGCCAGATTGCCATGGCTCGTTCTAGGGCTATTTGGTGGCTTAGGGAGTGTTTTTATTATGAAAGATTTTGAAAACGTGATGCAAACCGTTCCCAATCTTTTCTTCTACACACCATTAATTGCTGCTATGGCAGGCAATGTTGGTGTGCAATCCAGCGCTATTATTGTTCAAGGTTTAGCCAATGATAATGTAAAAGGAAGTTTATTTGGCAGGCTTATAAAAGAAATAGGACTGAGTTTAATTAATGGTTTAGCATTAGCGATACTAGTTATTCTCTTTGGGTTTTTTATTAAACAAGACCCTACCGAGAGTATTGCTATTGCAATTTCTATGATGAGTGTAATTGTTGTTGCAGCATTAGTAGGTACTTTTGTTCCAATTATTTTAGACAAACGAGGTATCGACCCAGCCATAGCAACAGGACCATTTATAACCACCAGTAATGACATATTAGGGATTTATCTTTTTTTCGTTATCGCGGGACTTATCATAGGCTTTTAATATCACAATTTCAAAGTTAAAAAGGTATAATAAACTTAAACGTTAAAAACATTAATATTACAATTACATGAAAGCCATTAATATAAAAGAAAAGCATGCCGCATTTACCAAACAGTGGCAACCCCATAGAATTGCTATGGTAGATAATATGCAAGTTATCCTTGCTAAAATTAAGGGTGAATTTGTATGGCATAGCCATGATAATGAAGATGAATTGTTTCAAGTGACTAAAGGCACTCTATATATGCAATTTAGAGATCGGGTCGAGGTGGTTAAAGAAGGCGAGTTTATTGTGGTACCAAAAGGAGTAGAACACAATCCTATGACAAAAAATGATGAAGAAGTTCATATTATGCTGTTCGAAAAATTAAACACCGCGCATACTGGTAATATTAAACACGAACGTACCCAAACCGAATACCCTGAGCTTTAAATTTTACTAGTATTACATGTGTAACTAAAATGGTATAACTAACTTTTTTCAGATAAATTGACCAAAGCAAAACGCATTAGAATTCTAGAATTAAGAGAAATCACGCTCGCAAAAGTAGACTATAAAGGTAATTTTCAAGGCATAGGAAAAGCGTATGGTAAATTAATGACTTGGGCTAGTGCAAAGGGATTTACGAACTCGAAAACAAATAAAACCCTAACTATTTATCACGATAACCCAAATGAAGTTGGAATAAATCATGTAAGACAAAGTGCTTGTATCATAACCAACAAACCATTTAACCCAACTAAAGAAATTAAAAAAGAAACATTTAATGCTGGAAAATGTGCTGTAGGCAGATACGAAATTTCGTTTTTTGAATTTAAAA
>CALDCO010000023.1 GCA_937937185.1 uncultured Flavobacteriaceae bacterium | reverse complement strand
GACCAAAATAGCATATTGTTTATGCCACCATAGGTTGTTTTTAACCAATGGCTTAGATAACTAATGCATTTTATTAAAACAAAAAACAATGAATACATTAAATAAATACTTAAGCATACTCTTGTTTCTTACGGCTTTTTTTGGCGTTTCGCAGGAGAAAATAAATGATGATACATTTACTTATAAGAAAGTAAAAATTGAAGACAAATCTCAAATTACTAAGGAATTAAAAGGAGTTGTTAATCTTGCTCCTAATTCTGAAAGTAATCAAATAATAGCTAATAATGATGGTAATGGGAAAACGCTTGGTTTATTATCGGTAACTAAAACAGGTGCAGCTCAATATTCCATTCCTATTGCCTTGCCTCCTGGCATAAATGGTGTCGTTCCTGATGTTTCGCTAATTTATAATAGTCAAAATGGCGATGGTATTGCTGGTTACGGTTGGAATGTAAGTGGTGTTTCTCAAATAACAAGATTACCAGCTACAAAATTTCATGATAATGAAATTGACGCCGTCGATTTTGACAGAATGGATCGTTTTGCTTTAGACGGTCAACGTCTTATTCTTAAGAGCGGAACTTACGGTTTAGATGCAGAATATCAAACTGAAAAATATTCGAACTTAAAAATAACATCTCATGGTAATTCGCCATACGCAGCTCATGGACCAAAATACTTTTTGGTAAAGTACCCTGATGGGTCTGTAGCAAAATATGGAGGAGATATTAACTCAAGAACAGAATTAGTTTACACCATTAAGAATTGGAAGAACGCTCAAGGATTAACAATTAATTACCAATATTTAAAAGAAAATAACACCCTATCTATATCTAAAATCACTTATGGTCGAATAGCTTCTAGTCTTGGACCAAACGAAATAAATTTTTTATACGACCATGAACCAGATCGAACAGAACAGGCTTATGTTAAAGGGTCATCATTTATTAAAACAAAAAAAATAACTAGTGTAGTTGTAAAAAGTCATGGTGAAATATATCGTGGATATCGAATTGAATATGGGAATACATCTTTAGGATATTCCAGAGTGAAGTGGATATATGAATACAGCAGAGAAAGAAATGTGAGGAGAACTGCACTAGCCTTTAACTACGATGATACTGCTGAAACGGTTACGGTAAACAGTGAAACTACTGGTTTAAGTTTAGGCAAGATTAGTCAACTTAATGCGCGAACAGTTTCTTTAGATTTTAATGGTAATGGGAAAATGGACTTTTTAGTATATCCAAAAGACACGAAAAATAAATTTTGGTTCTTTAAAGACATTCAAAGTGGAGCAACTAATTACCATTATGAAGTAAATACAGGTCGTTTTGAAACTATTTTTCCTTCAAATCTATTATCCCATAATAATAAAGTACTTCCCGGGCAGGGGTTAATTGTGGTTCAAAATAATGGAACAAGAAGAGTTGATTTTAAATCTTATGCGAATAGTATTTCGCAACAACCAATGGTGTTTCAATATACTAAATCATGGAACGCACCAACTTTTAATTATGATCATGATTTAAACATTTCAGAACAAAAACGAATAGGTCAAAGATATGTTTCTGGTGATTTTAATGGTGATGGTTTAACCGATGTATTGGCTATCGGAGAGCCATATAAAGTAAGAACCTGTTCACCTACTTCTGGGAGTTGTCCTGGTGGTTGTTTCATATGCAACTCCTATACAGTTAATAATAGGGCAGTAAATTTTATTGATTTAAAGCGAAATATTAATACTAATCCTTCAAATCTTGCAGGTAATTTGCAGCAAGCACTTGGTACTAAAGATAGGGTATTGGCGGGAGATTTTAATGGTGATGGTAAGACAGATATCATGCATGTATCTGCGAATAAAATATTTGTATATGGATTAGATAATAACAATAAATTGGAATTATTATGGAGCCATAATGAAGGTGTTCCTGATGATTTTCCTGTACTATTAGGTGATTATAATGGTGATGGAAAAACCGATTATGTTGTCCCTATACAAGCTGAAAACAGTAACTTTAGAGCATTTCTATCTACGGGGCGAGATTTTAAAAAAACATTTTTTTGGGCACCTTTTAAATACAAAAAACCAGAAAACCCGAGCGGAAATGTTATTTACTCATATAATTTAATCCCTCTGGATATAAATGGTGATGGTAGAACTGATATTGTAGAGCACAATACAATTACTAATACGACCATAGGAGAGCAAGAAATTAAAGCGCATAATAATTTGGGGTTTAATAGTGACATGTCTCTAAAATTTTCGTCAGGAGGGAATACCTCAAAATACGGAAATGTATCAAATTATCCAATCCCAATTTTTTTAACTTCTAATGATCCCAATAAAGAATTAGATTTTGCAACCATAAGCGATAAATGGATTACGTCATTTTCATTTAATAAAAATCACAAAGAAGATGTTTTAATTCGTTCTATTAAAAGTAATGGTGTAGAGGAGGTCATAAATTACGGGAATTTAGATTCGTCTATAAGTAAAAACGGATTGTATTTATATCAAAATACGGCTGATGATAATTACCCATATGCTAATATTACAGTTGCTTCAGGTACAAAATTAGTGTCATCAATAAAAAGAGTAAGCCCTGGGTCACCGACTTTAAAACAAGAGTTCGCTTATTATGATGCGGTTTATAATGTTGAAGGTTTGGGGTTTATTGGTTTTAAAGGTTTTGCAGAAAGTAACTGGCACACAGGGATCTCAGACCGTATTTTTAATATCTCTAAACACAGTGTTTTACAACGAGGTGCTCTAACCGAGCAATATTCAATACGAAACTACTACAGTTTCTTTGTGCCAAATTCTGGGTATATTACAAAAACAGTTAATCAAAACTCTTTTACCTTATCGGAAGATAAAGTCTTTACACTAAGAAATAATTCTAGTTTAACCCAAAATAGTGTTGACGGTACGTATACAAATGTGGTTTATCAATACGACACTTATAATAACCCTAAAAAAATAACAACTAACTACTCAGGAGAAAGTACTCATGTTTTAGATATCACTTATGAAAATAGTTTGGGATCTAATTATTACATCGGAAGGCCAATTAAGCAAATCGAAACAAAAACGATAGGGAGCGAAACATTTAGAACCACTAAAGTGCTTAGTTATTCGGGATATTTATTGACTAAAAAGCAAACTTATGGTAATGGAACACATCCTGATACTGAAGACTATTTACATGATGTATTTGGTAACTTAATTAAAAAAACAGTAACTCCGTATAATACACCTCCTCGAATTATTCAGTTTAAATATGATACTTCTGGGCGTTTTCTGGAAGAATCTATTGATGTTGAAGGGCAAGTAACGACCTATCAATATAATATTAATTCGGGAACATTAAAATCTGAAACCAATCCGCAAGGCTTAAAAACCAGATACGAGTACGATTCTTGGCATAGACCGAGAAAGGTGATTGACTATTTAGGAAAAACGATTAGTACAGAATATTCAGAATCTTCTTCCCATGAATACACTGTGAAGAATACAGGAGAAGATGGTACTGGCTCTATAACAGTTTACGATAGGCTTAACCGGGTTAAAACGAAGCAAGAAAAAGATGTTTTAGGCAAATGGGTAAAAATGGATTACCAGTACGATAAATTTGACCGTGTAAAGAGAGAAAGTGAACCATACACAGGTACTACGCCAACGCAATGGAACGCAACCGAGTACGATTTTTATGGAAGGGCGGTGAAACAAAAATTGTATACTGGCAGAGTAATTACCATGGATTATAATGGTTTGTCTGTAACAGTAGATGATGGTGTGAAAACAGTAAAAACAACTAGTGATGCTATAGGCAATACAAAACGAGTTACCGATCCAGGAGGTACTATAGATTACACTTATTTTGGTAATGGAAATTTAAAAACTGCAAACTATGGAGGCACTATAGTAAAAAGAGAACAAGATGGTTGGGGAAGAAAAACAAAACTAATAGACCCTTCAGCTGGTACCTACGAATATGAGTACAATGGTTTTGGAGAGGTTACTAAAGAAAAAACTCCTAAAGGCGAAACCAATTATGTGTATTCCTCGGTAGGAAAATTGGAGCAAAAAAGTATTATTGGAGATCAGATAGACATGAAAGTAAGCTATGATTATAACGCTAATAATAAGTTATTAAATAGTATTACTATGACAAGCCCAGATAACAGTAGTGTTTATGGATATGCCTATGACAATTTACACAGGCTAGTACAAACCCACGAAAAAACCCCATATGCTCAATTCTTCAAAAAAATTACTTATGATGATTTTGGAAGAATTGATACCGAACACAGTTATGCGAAGTTACTTAGGAATAATAAATTTAGCTCGAAAAAAATTAAAAATAGTTACCAAAATGGAGCATTAAAAACGATTACAGACAGCAATTCGGGCGAACTTTTGTGGAGTATAGAAGGAATAAATTCAAGAGGGCAAGCCACTAAAGTAACTATGGGCAATAATTTAACCGAGGAAAGTGTTTATAGCCCTCTAGGGTATTTAAAAGAAAATTTAGTGGTTAATAATGGAGGTTTTACTCCGGAGCAACTCATGAAATTAACAACTAGTTTCAATTCACAAAGAGGTACTCTTAATAGCCGATCCAATAGCCTATTTTCTTGGTCTGAAGCATTTCAATATGATAATTTAGACCGCTTAATAAGTTTCAATGATAACGATACAGATAATGAACATACTTACGATGATTCAGGAAGAATAAAAACGAGTAACATTGTAGGTGATTATAATTATACTGGGCGTGCTTATCAGGTAAAGGATATTACACTTAATACCCAAGGCGATTTATACTATCAAAACAATAGTTTGCAAAAAGTCTCCTATAATGCAATTAAAAAACCTGTTGAGATTTATGAAGCAGGAAAGGAAAAAGTAAGTTTTGATTATAATGCCTATCTAGGACGTTCCAATCGTTTCTATGGCGATACACAAGAAGATAAATTATTACGTAGCAATCGCAAACACTATTCCTTCGATGGGACTATGGAAATTAGTTACGACAACAATCTTAATAAAACCACTTTTATAACCTATGTAGGAGGCGATGCCTATAATGCATCTGCCATTTGGAAATCTGAACAGCATGGGAATAATGGTGGCACTACAGAAGACTATTATTACTTATACAGAGATTATTTGGGAAGTATAATGATGATTTCTGATGGGAATGGAAACATAAAAGAAAAACGTCATTTCGATGCTTGGGGCAATATTGTAAAAGTTGCTGATGGGGATGATAATGCCTTAGAGACGCTTACCTTTTTAGATCGCGGCTATACAGGGCATGAACATTTACAAGGGGTTAATTTAATTCATATGAACGGGCGTTTATACGATCCTAAATTACGTCGTTTTTTAGCGCCCGATAATCACATACAAGATCCTTACAATACCCAAAGTTTTAACCGTTATGGCTATGCTTGGAATAACCCGTTAATGTATACTGATTTAAACGGCGAATTTATAGTTGAAAGTGTTATTTTATCGAAAATTTTATTAGGGATATTTATTGCATCTGCAGCAGTTGGTACCTATGCTATTTTAGATGCATATTTACATGAAGGATCAGATTCTTCCTCTAGTCCCACACCTCCTACCCAAGTAAATACTGGCAACAATAATAACTCCTTTGCCAATGTGCAAGGTTATATGACGCAACCCGATATAAATTATAAGGTTAATTTCCCTATTGGATTACTCCCTACCCTTGGGCAAAGAGCAATTCAAGACAATAATTTACCCATACTGCAAGCAAATGAAGTGATTAATACACCAGTGGCTAATGGTAACCAAATAGATGGTGGCGATGGGTTTTCTATTACCGCTAGCGATATAGGAAATACTGTAGCAGATTTTGTACCTTTGGTTGGTGGGGTTAATGATATTCGCCTAGGCTTGCAAAATGGAAGTAATTGGCAAGTAGCGCTAGGATTTGGATCTATCATTTTAGATGTTTTTACTCTTGGATCTGCTTCTTTAATTAAAGGTGTTGTTAAAACGGGGATTAAGCAATCAGTCAAAAGAGGGTTATTCAGAAAAGCTAAAAACATTGGCGATTTTTCAAAATTAAATGTACCAATGAGAAGGAGCGCTGTAAGACGTTTAGCTAAAGAGGGGGGTGTTGGATTAAAAGGTGTTAGAATTAGAATAGATAAAAGAAAAGAGTTTTTAAATAGTCCGTTTTTTGGTCACGCTAACAAAAATACTATAACTCTTTTTCCAAATGCATTTGAAAGCTCTGAAACTTTAATAAGAACTTTAGGGCATGAAAGAACACATATTCAACAATTTAAAATTTACGGACAAAATTTTGTTGAAAATAATTCTCGCATTTTTGAAAATGCTGCTATTAATATAGAAGATTCATTTATTAAATATTGGAGGAATTAAAGATGAAAAAGAAAAAGGATAATTGGATAAAAGTATTATCTGAAATTAATAAGACTGAGGGAAAAATAAAGCCCTTATTTGTTGATAATAATTTTTACAATTTTAATATTTATGGAATAAGAAGTCGTAAGGTAGGTTACATGGTAGTATGGAATGTTAATTCATTAAAAGCATTACACATATCAAGAATGGAAATCAAAATTGATATGCCTTTTTATGAAATGAATAAAGAAAATGTGCCTGAACCTCCAGAAGGATTAGAATTTCAGTCTTTATGATGAAAATATTTAATCTAACTATTTTATAGCTAACAGAAAGTTTCTCAACTTCCAATAGTTTGTAATTAGTTGCGAACTTGAGTAAACAACAAAATAAATTATTAAA
>CALDCO010000022.1 GCA_937937185.1 uncultured Flavobacteriaceae bacterium | reverse complement strand
TAGCTCAAAAAAAATCAGCAACTTAAATAGTTAAGTTGCTGATTTTTTGTAGGAAAAACTTAAAGAATTACTTCTCTTCTTCTTTTCCAAATCTTCGCGTATACAATCCTGAGTTAATCTCTTTTGCCTTTTTAATCATAGGCGGATAAGGAATGTCTGTAGTAGAAACAAAACCTACATTGTAATTCTCTCCATCATGACACCTTCCTGTTAATGGCGAATCTAGGTATTGGAACCAATGGCATCCTACTAAATATGGGTTATCGATTACAGAATTGGCATAATCTTCCCACATTCTTGCTCTATCACTTTGATCTTTGGCATGTACTAATCCTGAATGTAACAAACCAGAATCGGGCGCTCCCATATGGTATTCCCCTATTAAAGTAGGCATATCAACTTCTTCTAAGAATTCCCAATATTTTTTTCCAATGCCTTCTTTATAGTAATTGTAACTAAAAACATCTACAAATTTAGCAGCCGATTTGCGCACCTCGGGGGTAACTCCCCAAACTGCAAAACGACATCCTAAATACATATGGTTAGGCATTTTTATAGCTAAAGCATCGTGTACCACTTGGAAATATTTGGTCGCAAAAGTTTCTAACAACACCGAGAAATCGGCCAACATGGCCTTTCCGTAGGTTTTGTTTTTCTTATAATCAACCCCTTTCTCTAAAGCACTCCATGAAGATATATTTGTTTCCCAGGCTTTGTTTAAAGCACCAATATTTGCGTATTTTTTACGTAATATTTTCATAAATTCCCTCTTAAGGTAACTATTCTTATCTTTTGAAAGCCCATCTAACACCAATCCGTAATGCGTTCGATGAGAAGCTGGTGAGCCCCAGCTCCTTTCGTTGTCTATAAATACGCCTATACACCAAGGGTTGTTTTTTACTTCTTTAGAAACCACATCGATTGATTTTTTAGCTCTTCTAGCAAATTCAGGATCGAAAGGATCTGGCATTGGTCCCCAGTAATCCACTCCTGAATATACTTTTTGGAAGTCTCCAATAATCCAACCGTTTGCAAAATAAGGCAGCTGATTTCTATCGTAAAACGCTGGATCTATCCAGTTTCCAAAGGAAGTAAATCCCCAATTACGCATTCTGTTTTCTGTCACTTCTAACCATTTATCTGTAAATGAATTGGGCGTCTCTTCGCCGTAACGACGTTCCAGGTTAGATCTATAAAAACTATAGGCTTCACCATGCTCTACTGGACCAAAATGCGATTCGCGTCTGTAGCTGTAATGATTTGCTAAAGGATCGTCATACGAAGGCAAACCAATAAACATATCATTTCGTAATTTATTGGCCACAAAAGCTGTTTTTCTTATTGAATTAGGAATCGCCACAATGCCTTTTGAATCCTCTGGAGTAACATCTTCGGGGTCTCGGTGCTTTATACTATCGTCTGTGTAATCCATTCCTGTAAACGATACTGTATTTGCCATACGCACATTGGCTATTCCTATTGAGAAAAACAAATTTCCTTCAGGATCTACCAACGCCCATTTACCATTTACTTTCTCTTTTCTAAAAAAACCTGTAGCCTTTAATTTAGGACCATTTTTCCATCCTCCATATTGACTTCTATCTGGCATTAAAGTATACTCTGCTAAAGACTTTAACTCTTCATCTGCTTTTTTCTTAAGTTCTTCATCAGAAGAAATTTTAATGGGAAAATCCATCTTCGCATTTTGTCCGAATTTATCTACGATTCCTTTTAAGAAATTCGGATCTCTTTCTGGATTTTCTACAATACGAATATTGTCTAATAAAATGGTTTTATCGTTTAAGCCCTGTTGCTTAAAAAAAGTAATCGAAGCTAGTTTTGAGTAATCTACAACGTACAGCAACCCATTAATTTTCATTGGTATTGCATCTGTTTTCCAGGCTTTCGGAATGTCTCTAAGTCCGCTAGCTACATCTTGTTCTTGTACTGAAAAATCGTAGTAGTAAGACTTAAATTCATTGGGGTGAATGTTTACCAATCGCCGCATATTATTTCCTGCTTTATTTTTCACATCAACAGTAATAAATGTAGAGTGTTCTCCTACACTTTTAGCATCAAAAACAAGGCTGTATTTTTTATTTGAATCTAGTGAAACAGAGGCATTAGGTGTTATTTTTATCCCTGAAACTTTTTCGTCTTTATGAAAATTAAGTTTCATCGCTTTTCCCGAGACTCCGCCATCAACAATACTATGATCAGATTCAATATTCTCTATTGTTTTCGTTATTGAATCACTTTCAAAATTGTGTAGTAAGATTTCCGAATTGGATTCCCAAACTTTAGCAAGCTGCCGTTTAGCTTCACCTTGCTCTCCTTTACAACAAGTAAGTAAGTTGAAAACAACCAACGCCGTTCCCCAACCAATAAGCTTACTTATTTTTACTGATTTTAGCTTCATAATTTATTATTAGAGTTATGTATTCGAATTTATTTTCTGTTAAAATAAGTTGGGCGTGAATTTAAGAGTAATTCTGCACAACTTATAAATTTATTCTCTTAATTTTT
>CALDCO010000021.1 GCA_937937185.1 uncultured Flavobacteriaceae bacterium | reverse complement strand
TGTAATTTTTGTTTTAATAAGAGTACTTCCTGGTTTAATTCCTTTTCCAAAGAACAGAAGTGGTACGTGAGTATCATAATTTAAACCAGAACCATGAGTCGATCCTTTTAAGCCATAACTAATAACGGCAGGATTTAAAACAAAAACCACGTCGCCAGAACGTTTTTGATTAAATCCATTTTGTAATAGGTTTTCAATGCCACTTGTAAATTGAGCAGTTCGAATTTCTTTTGCTGTATAGGCTTTATCAATATGTTCATAGTTTATAATGTTATTTACAATGGCTTCTTGAACTTCATTTAAACTTAAGTTAAGCAATGCTATTCTTTCTCGATTTAAAAACACTTGATTATTGCTCACATTCTCTATTAAATCACTAGCTTTAAATCGCTTTAAAACAAATGCTTTTAGCTTTTTTTTAAATACTTTAGAATCAAAATAGCCTGCAAGTATTTTTTGAGTTATTAAATAAGAGGGCACCTCAATAGCACCATGGTCTGAGGTTAAAAAAACAGTATAGGCTCCAATACCAACCTTAGCATCTAAAGCGTTAAGCAATCGCTCTATATCTTTATCTAAACGCAAATAAGTGTCTTGAATTTCTTTAGAATTAACACCAAAATTGTGCCCTATATAATCTGTACTTGAGAAACTAATAGTTAATACATCTGTGTCGTGATCTTGTCCTAATTGTTCGCCATCAATAGCTGCTATGGCAAAATCGGTAACCATACTATTTCCGTAAGGCGATGCTTTTATAATATCAAACCCTTCATTTTCTTCTCTTAATTTGTATAAATCGTATGGAAATATTGCACGTTCTTTTCCTTTAAAACCATTTTCAAAATTATTTAAATCTGGGCCACTCTCAGTGTAGGTAGAAATATCGTATAGGGTATTCCATTTCTTCATATAACGTTCAGCAGGATTAGAAGTATTAAAATCTTGTACCCATTTGGGTAATGATTTCATATAATACGTACTCGTTATAAAATGGCCTTCATTTTTTCCTCGAAACCAGTACGCAGCATTAGCGGTATGACCCGCAGCTAAAATTGACCCTCTATCTTTTATAGAGACCCCTATCGTTTTTCCTCGCATTTGAGTAAACAGTCTATTCTCGTCTGCAAAAGTGGTCGTTTTCATTCTGTGCGGAGACATCCGTTCACTATTAGAATTACTACCTACTGCTAAAACGGTATCATCTTCCACGCAGTAAATTGTTTTTTTTGTCGTTTTATCATACCAGTTATTTGCAATTATACCATGCGTTTTAGGGGTTGATCCAGTATAAATTGAGGCATGCCCTGGCCCGGTATAAGTAGGGATGTAGTTATAATGTGTATTCTTACAATTAAACCCCTCATTAACCATACGCTTAAAACCGCCTTCATCATATTTATTATAAAAGCGCGTTAAATAATCGTAACGCATTTGATCTACAACAATACCCACAATTAATTTAGAGGCTGTATTTATCGCCTTTCTTTCTTTTTGGATAACTGTGGTTTGCGCAAAACAATTTGTAAGTGTTGCAAAAATGACTAAGGGTGCTAATAACCTCATAATAAATTCTAGAATTTAAGATTTAAAAATACAGTTTTTATAGCATTTAAGAATCAAAATGGTATAAAGAAGGTATTCGTTTAAATTTAGTGTTAAATACTTATTTGTTACTATTTAATACCACTCAGTTTTTATTGGTATTACAAGCATAAGGACTATCTAGAAGTATTATTTGGTCAATTCACCTGTTTTTTACTCAAAGGCATTTTTATAATGAGTTGAAAAAAATTAAATTTGAACGCTCTCTTTATCTCGCTATCTATTTTCAACTAAAAAAAATTAATATGCGCTGTCTCTGTGTAATTAGTATTCTTATTTTTCTCATTTCTTGTAAAAAAGAGACCACTACCGATTTATCTGTGGCCGAAAAAATTGCAAATGCTCATGGTTTTAAAAACTGGGAAAAGGTAACTGCTATAAGATTTACATTTAATGTAGATCAAGGTTCAAATCATTATAACCGCCAATGGAAATGGGAGCCCAAAAAAAATAGAGTGACCATAGACGAAAATAAAGAGACCGCTTTTAGTTATAATACCTCTAAAATTGACAGCATTTCTGTTCGCACAGACGAAGGTTTTATAAACGACAAATTTTGGTTGTTAGCACCTTTTAATTTAGTTTGGGATGAAAGCATTACCATATCGCAACCCGTTAAAGACACCACATTAATTAGTAAAATAATCGCCAATAAAATCACGATACTGTATCCTGAAAAAGGAGGGTATACACCAGGGGATGCTTACGATTTTTATTACGATGATGACTATATAATTAAAGAATGGACCTATAGAAAAGGGAATAGCAAAACGCCTTCATTAACGACTAAATGGGAAAATTATAAAGTGTTTAATGGCATAAAAATGGCGACGAGTCATAAAAGGCAAAACCCCAATTGGCATTTGTATTTTACAAATATAGAAGTCGTTGTAGAATAATTTATCAATTCGAATTTCAATTCGTTTCTAAATGAATAATCCTTATTTTTGTTAGAAACCAAAAACTACAAAATTGTCTCATTATAGATTAGACCTTAATTTCGCTAAAGCACTAGATCAAAAAGATGCTTTATCGAAGTATAGAGATGCTTTTCATATTCCGAAAGACAAGAAGGGAAATTCGCTCATTTATTTCTGCGGAAATTCTCTGGGATTACAGCCAATAACAACAAAGCAATATATTGAGCAAGAGCTTGAAGATTGGGCTAATTTAGGAGTAGAAGGGCATACCAATGGTAAAAACCCTTGGTTGCATTATCATGAATTTCTAACTCAAGGCATGGCAAGTGTAGTAGGTGCTAAACCGGTTGAGGTTATTGTAATGAATACCTTAACGGCAAACCTTCATTTTATGATGGTTTCCTTTTACAAACCCACAAAAAAACGGTTTAAGATTTTAATAGAGGCCGATGCTTTTCCTTCAGATAAGTTTGCCGTTGAATCACAATAACGTCATCATGGTTTTGATGACAAAGAAGGGCTGCTACTATGGAGCTCTAGAGAAGATGAAGAATTAGTGCGTTATGAGGACTTAGAATCTATTCTAGAGGCTAATGGTAATGAAATTGCTTTAATTATGATTGGGGGTGTAAATTATTATACGGGTCAATATTTCGATTTAAAACGCATTGCTGCTCTTGGTCATAAATATGGTTGTATGGTAGGGTTTGATTGTGCGCATGGTGCTGGCAATGTCGAACTAAATTTACACGATTCGGGAGCCGATTTTGCAGTTTGGTGTACTTACAAATATATGAACTCAGGTCCTGGGAGTTTAAGTGGTTGCTTTGTTCATGAACGGCATGCCAATAATAAACAGTTAAATCGTTTTACAGGCTGGTGGAGCCATAATAAAGAAACACGATTTAATATGAGGGACGAATTCGATCAATTACCTGGTGCCGAGGGTTGGCAATTAAGTAACCCACCTATTTTATCGATGGCCGCAATTAGGGCGTCAACCGATTTGTTTAATGAAGTAGGCATAAAAGCACTTGTTAAAAAATCAAGACAACTCACTGGTTATTTTGAATTTTTAATTAACGCATTAAATAACAACGATATAAAAATAATAACGCCTAGTAATCCTAACGAACGAGGTTGCCAGCTTTCAATACAAGTAAAAAATGCAAATAAAACATGGCATCATAAACTAACTGAAGCTGGTGTTATTAGTGATTGGAGAGAGCCAGATGTTATTCGTTGTGCGCCAACTCCGTTTTACAATTCGTTTGAAGAAGTTTACAGAATGGTCGAAAAATTGAAAGTTGTACTAAATGACTAAAAAAGATAACATACTCATTATTGGTGCAGGTTTATGTGGCTCACTTTTAGCTTTGCGCTTAGCACAAAGAGGGTACACGGTTAATGTATACGAAAGCAGACCAGATTTAAGAACGACCGATATTTCTACTGGTCGTTCTATAAATTTAGCACTTTCAGATCGTGGCATAAAAGCCATGCGTTTGGCAGGAATAGAAGATAAAGTAAAACCGCTTTGCATTCCTATGTATGGTCGTTTAATACACGATATTGAAGGCAATACCTTTCCTTCTAACTATTCGGGAAGAGAAGGAGAATATATAAACTCTATTTCGCGAGGAAAACTAAATGGCTTATTATTAACCGAAGCCGACAAATATAATAATCTTACGATTCACTTTAATAAGAAATCCAAAGGAGTGGATATAGAAAATAACACCGCCTCATTCTACGATTACAAAACCAAAACAGATTTTAATATCGCAGCAGACGTGATTTTTGGTACAGACGGTGCGGGGTCCTCACTTCGTAAAAGCTATGATTTAGAACGTAAATTTTTATTTAGCTACTCGCAAAACTATTTAACACATGGTTATAAAGAGTTGGAAATCCCTGCATCAGAAAAAGGAGCGCATTTAATTAGTAAAGATTACTTGCACATATGGCCTAGAGGAAACTATATGTTAATTGCTTTGCCAAATTTAGATGGTAGTTTTACTGTAACTTTATTTTTAAGCTATGAAGAAGGCGAATATAATTTTAAGAATTTAAAAACGGAAGACGATATTAAGGCCTTTTTTAAAACTCAGTTCCCAGATGCTTTGGCGCTAATTCCTAATATTGCCGAAGAATTTGCAAACAATCCTACTGGACCTCTCGGAACAATAAAATGTTCGCCATGGCATTATAAAAACAAAACCTTACTAATGGGAGATGCCGCTCATGCCATAGTACCGTTTTATGGGCAAGGCATGAATGCTTCTTTTGAAGATGTTACTGTTTTTGATGCCATTCTCGATACGTATGAAGGCGATTGGGAAACCATTTTCAAAGCCTACGAAAGAGTGAGAAAAATAGACACCGATGCTATTGCCGATTTAGCAATAGATAATTACTACGAAATGCGTGATCATGTCGCCAATCCTATATTCAAAGAAAAACGCAATTTAGAAATGGCATTAGAAAAAGCATTCCCTAAGTCTTATTTTTCTAAATATTCTATGGTTACTTTTAATGAAGATATTCCGTACAATGAAGCCATGAAAAGAGGAAGAGCTCAAGATAAAGGCATTCTAAATATGCTAGCCGAAGGCGAAATAGATATAAACGGAAAGTTAGACATTATTTTAAAACAAGTAGAAATTGAAACTGAAGCCATTTTAAAAGAGGATTCGGTAGCGAGTCTTAAATAGTAATAAAAACATTAGGTTCCTTCGTGGGAATAACTAAAAATGAATGATAAAACAGTAACACCAAGAGGCGCATACCCACATACTAAACGTGTTGGCGATTTTATATTTGTCTCAGGAACCAGTTCCAGGCGTGCCGATAACACCATAGCAGGTGTAGATATTATTGATGAAATGGGGACAAAACGTTTAAATATCGAAACACAAACCAGAGCGGTTATTAAAAATATTGAAAAAAACCTGGCTAATGAAGGTGCGACGTTAAAAGACGTTGTAGATGTGACGTCGTTTTTAGTAAATATGAACGACTTTGCAGGCTACAATAAAGCCTATTCTGAGTTCTTCAATGCAACTACTGGTCCAGCGCGAACAACAGTAGCTGTGCATCAATTACCACATCCAGATTTAGTGGTGGAGATTAAGGTAATGGCTTATGTTGGGAAATAGTTGGGTTAGAAATTGAAGTTCAAATTCTAGTTGAATGTGAATATTAACTTAACGGCTACTCTAGTCTTTGCTAGCCCTCATTAAAACATATTTTTAGAAGGGGTATGAACAAAGAGGTCTCGACTACGCTCGACCGGACAGGGAATTAATAACATGAACTAAAACTAGATGTCTCCTCGAGCCTTTCGACTAGCGCTCAAGACAAGCTAAAGTTGAGAGATCTTTCATTAAAACATATATTTTTTGTTGAAAGAGGAACAAAGAGGTCTCGACTGCGCTCGACCGGACAGGGAATTAATAACATGAACTAAAACTAAATGTCTCCTCGACCCTTTCGACTAGCGCTCAAGACAATCTAAAGTCGAGAGATTTCTCATTAAAACATGTATTTTTGTTAGAAGAGGAACAAAGAGGTCTCGACTGCCCTCGACTAGACAGGGGATAGTAAATCAGCTAAGTATAGGTGACCGACAGAGAACTAAACTAACAACATAAATTAGAACTAAATGTCTCCTCGAGCGCAGTCGAGAGGTTTCTTATGAAACTGTATTATGTATACATATTAAAATGCTCAGATGAGTTATTATACACTGGAATAACAAACGATTTGTCCAGAAGATTTAACGAGCATCAAAACGGTTTAAACAAAAATTGTTTTACATTTAAAAGAAGACCTTTAGAGTTAATTTTTCATCAAGCGTTTAATAACGTCAATCAGGCTATTTATTTTGAAAAGAAAATTAAAAAATGGAGTAGAAAGAAAAAATTAGCATTGGCTAATGGTGATTATAATGGATTACAAATATTGGCAGAGTGCAGAAATGCTAGTCATTCAAAATATAATTTAGATAACAAATAGGTCTCGACTGCGCTCGACCGGACGGGGAATTAATAACATAAACTAAAACTAGATGTCTCCTCGAGCCTTTCGACTAGGTCAATCTAAAGTCGAGAGGTTTTTATCAAAACATATATTTTTGTTGAAAGATTAATAAATAGGTCTCCACTGCGTTCGACCAGACAGAGAACTAACCATAATTATTTAAAATTAGTTAAAAGGTTTAATTTTTAGTTGTTTCAAGAATTGTTTTTTACTTCAAAGCCGCTTTTATTCTTTTAATAGCCTCTTTAATTTGCTCTTGAGACGCAGCATAAGAAATACGAATACAATTTGGATTACCGAAAGCATCACCAGTAACTGTAGCAACTAAGGCTTCTTCTAATAGGTATAAAGAAAAATCGGTTGCATTATTAATTGTTTTTCCTCTAAGTGTTTTTCCGAAGAAAAAAGAAATGTCTGGAAATACATAAAAAGCACCTTCAGGCGTATTTGTTTTAAACCCTTCAATGGCGTTTAATAAATCTAAAATTAAATCTCTACGTATATTAAACTCATCAATCATATACTTCACCGTATTGGGAGACGCATTTAACGCTTCAATAACAGCACGTTGTGCAATACAATTTGCACCACTGGTTACTTGTCCTTGCATTTTGTTACAAGCACGAGCAATCCAGTCTGGAGCACCAATATAACCAATGCGCCATCCAGTCATTGCAAAGGCTTTAGAAACGCCATTTACGGTAACGGTACGATCATACATGCCTTTTATACCAGCCATACTAGCATGCGGTTTTACTGTGTAATTGATGTGTTCATAAATTTCATCAGAAACTACATATAAATTAGGGTGTTTTAGTATGACTTGTGCTAGAGCGTTTAATTCTTCAGTGCTATACAAAGAGCCACTGGGGTTACAAGGCGAACTAAACCATATCATTTTAGTTCTGGGTGTAATGGCAGCTTCCAATTGCGAAGCCGTCATTTTAAAATCGGTTTCTATTGTTGTTTTAACTTCAACAGGAACCCCGTCGTTAAGTTTTACAATATCTCTATAACTTACCCAGTAAGGGCAAGGTAAAATAACTTCATCTCCTTTATCTAACAACACCGCAGCAATATTTGCTAGCGATTGCTTGGCTCCTGTAGAGACCACTACTTGTGGAAGTGTATAGTTTAAATTATTGTCACGTTTAAATTTAGTGATTACTGCTTCTTTTAATTCTACATACCCATCTACTGGAGTATAAGAGTTGTAATCATCATTAACCGCTTTTATAGCAGCATTTTTAATAAAATTGGGCGTATTAAAGTCGGGTTCTCCAAGGCTTAATCCTATAATGTCTTTTCCTTCACTTCTTAATTCTCTTGCTTTAGCAGCCATCGCTAAAGTCGCAGAAGTTGACATGTTTGTAATTCTTTCAGAAAGTTTTTGGCTCATTACAGCTGTTTCACTCATTTAATATCTAATTAGGCTTGTAAAGCAGGGTTCATCCCCATTTCGCGTAAATACTTGAAATGCGCAGCGATTGCTTTACGGGTGGTTTTATATTCGTTATACGGTAAGTTAAATTCTTTTGCAGTTTCTTTTACTATCGTAGCTATTTTTCCATAATGAACATGACTAATATTCGGAAAAATATGATGCTCGACTTGGTGATTAAGTCCGCCAGTAAACCAATTCACAATTTTACTTTTAGTTCCAAAGTTAACAGTGGTTAATAATTGATGAATGGCCCAAGTGTTTTTCATGGTACCACTTTCTTCAGGTAATGGCATGTGTGCATCCTCAATAACATGCGCCAATTGAAAAATAATACTTAAAATTAAACCCGCTGTGTAGTGCATTAAAAGAAAGCCAATTAAAATTTTCCACCAAGGTTCGTCCAATATGATTATGGGTAAAACAATCCACATAACAATATATATTATTTTAGAGATCACCAATTTGCTCCAATTAGCAAGAGGGTTGGGTAGTTTTCCATAAGACAATTTGCGTTTCATGTAGCGACTCATTTGTTGCCAGTCTGTGGTAATGGCCCAATTAATGGTTAACAAACCATATAGAAGTATAGAATAATAGTGTTGAAATTTATGATGTTTGTGCCATTTAGAATGTTTTGAAAATCGTAAGATACGTCCTGCTTCTAAATCTTCATCATGACCATGAATATTGGTATAAGTATGATGTAACACATTATGCTGCACTTTCCAATTGTAAACATTACCAGCAAGGATGTAAATACTACTTCCCATTAAGCGATTAATCCATTCTTTATTAGAATAAGAACCATGATTACCATCGTGCATAACATTCATTCCAACGCCTGCCATTCCGATGCCCATCACTAGGGTTAATAGTAATTGCCCCCATCCTGGGATATTAAGCGTCAGTAATAAAAAGTAAGGCGCCAAAAACAAGGTAAACATCACTACTGTTTTTAGCCAGATTCTCCAATCTCCAGTTCTTTTTATATTATTTTCCTTAAAATAACCATTCACTCGTTTGTTTAGTGTTCTAAAGAAATTGGCAGAATCTGCTCTTGAAAACGATAAGGTCTGGTTTTTCATAGTGGTCTATCTTTTCTATGTTTAACCCGTTTTAAGCCTTAGAAAGTCTATAACGTTTGCGAATCACTTGAAATACTATTGCTAGTTATATTTTTTAATTTAACTAAAGCCACGGCTTTGCTAAAATTAAGAAACACTAGTATTTAATACGTATCACAGTTTCTTGACGAATTTCTAATGTATAAAGCAAGTTTTGCGAAATTTATTTCGAAAACATATTAGAAACAAATATAATTAATAAACCTATGTGTCGAATAACTTTTAAGCGTTAAAATGTATATTTTCGCAGAAATTTTATAGTTATGGAACTCTTATTAAAGTACTTTCCGAATCTTAGTGAAAGTCAAACAGATAAATTTAAGAAATTAGAAGCGCTATATAACGATTGGAATTTGAAGATAAATGTAGTTTCAAGGAAAGATATAGACGAATTGTATTTGCGACATGTACTTCATTCTTTAGCCATAGCAAAACTAATAAATTTTAAACCAGGAACTAAGATCATAGACGTAGGCACTGGGGGCGGCTTTCCTGGGATACCATTAGCTATTTTATTTCCTGAATGTTCTTTTCATTTAGTAGACAGTATTAATAAGAAATTAAACGTCGTTAGAGATGTAGTCGCTGGCCTAGGCTTAGACAATGTAAAAGTAACTCATAGTCGGGTAGAGTCAATTAATGAGACTTACGACTTTATTGTAAGTAGAGCGGTTGCTGCAATGCCAACATTTGTGCATTGGGTTAAAGGAAAAATAGAGAAGCAACAAAAAAACGAACTTAAAAATGGGATTATTTATCTTAAAGGGGGGGATTTAACAGAAGAGCTTAAAGATTACAAAACAGTGACTATTTATCCCATTTCAAATTTTTATAAAGAAACGTTTTTCGATACCAAAAAAATAGTACACCTGCCTATTAAATACAGAGGGAAATAAAGCGAAACACCTTTTAGGAGTTAAAAACAATCAAATGAAAAAGAGTAATTTAAAATATTAATGGTATTACCACTCATTAATCCGATTAGAATCTAATTTAATAAAAATAAAAAGTAAAATGGTAAAGCCCCATAATCCAGAACCCCCATAACTAAAAAATGGCAGAGGAATACCAATAGTAGGGATTAATCCCATTACCATTCCAATATTAATCATAAAATGAAAAAATAAAATAGCAGCAACCGCATAGCCATAGGCGCGACTAAATTGATTTTTTTGCAATTCTGCTAAATGTAAAATTCTTAGCAACAGCAGGACAAAAAGCACAACAGTAAACATGGTGCCTAAAAAGCCCCATTCTTCACCAATAGTACTAAAAATATAGTCTGTATGCTGTTCTGGTACAAACTTACCTGTGGTGCGTGTGCCTTCTAAAAACCCTTTTCCAGTAAACCCACCAGAACTAATTGCTTTTTCAGATTCATTTAAATTATAGGCGAACGTTTTTTTCATACGCTCTAATTTATCGGGATCTTTTTCCAAACGCAGCCATAAACTGATGCGATCTTGTTGATGAGGTTGCAACACGTATTTGTAGAAAGACTGTACCCCATAAGCCAATCCTAGACCTAATAATATAAGTAAGATAGGCTCATAAAACCGCATTTTTTTTCTTCGGATGTAATACAGTGTAAGAAAGAAAATAGAAGTCATTATGACTGTTATTAAAGGCCCTATTTTTAGCGCAGAAATAGAAATTAAAACAATAAAAACAGACATCGATAGGAATATTTTAGGTAAGCCTTCCCTGTATAATACAAAAAAAAAGGAACTGTAAACAAGGGTGCTTCCTGCATCATTTTGCAATAAAATTAATAGGGCAGGAGCGATTATTATTAATCCAATTTTTAATTGATCTTTTAAGTTTTTAATATCGGTATTTAGATCACTAATAAATTTGGCGACTGCAAGCGCCGTCGCTGCTTTTGCAAATTCACTAGGCTGCAAGGTCATGCCGCCTATACCATACCAAGATGTTGCACCATTTACATTTTTTCCGAAGACAAATAACCCAACAAGAGAGAGTAAAGAAACGAGATAGATAATACTGGAGAAGCGTTCGTAAAATTTTGAATCTATAGCTAGTATGAGTAGAATTAAAACAATAGAGAGGCCAATAAAGAGCAACTGTTTACTATACGGATTGTTAAAAGCAAAAAGTTCTAAGGCACCACCGGATTGAGAAGCAGAAATGATATTAATTAACCCAAAGCCTACCAAGAGAAAGTACAGAATAATGGTCCCCCAATCAAATTTAAAATGTCTATCGGTTTGTCTCATTTAGTCCAGTGGTATGACTTGTAGTTGGGTGTGTTCATTAATTTTAAATGGTTCGCCAGAATAGGGTTTTGCATATTCATTTTCTAAGCTATGCGTTCTTATCCAATGTTCTAAATCTTTACGAGTAATTTCTCTTTTTATGTGCTTTTCAATCATTAAACTAGCAATTTTTCCAGCAAAACGAGAGCCCCAGTAACCATTTTCTACAAAGACTGCTAAAGCAATTTTTGGATTGTTTTTAGGCGCGAATGCCACAAATATAGAATGATCCGTTAATTGCGTTCTTACGCTATCTATTTTTATAAAATTTTCAACAGTTCCTGTTTTTCCACATATTTCAATATCTTTAATTCGTACACCTTTGGCTGTGCCATTTTCATACACTTGTAACATGCCTTCAATTACAGTGTCAAAGTGTTGTTTGTCAATCGTGGTGTATTTAGGCGTGGTGTATTTTCTCGGTAATTTTTCGCCTTTAATAGATTTTATAATATGGGGCGTAAAATAATACCCTCTATTGGCAATAGCCGCCGTCATATTAGCAAGTTGTATGGGGGTTGTAGCCACTTCTCCCTGCCCAATGGCATTAGATATGGTGTAAGTGGTTCTAAAGCTTTTTGGGTAAACATGTTTATAATAAGCCCTATTGGGAATTCTTCCTTTTTGCCCAACGGCTAAATCGTTATTCAAAAAATCACCCAAGCCAAAACTTTTCGCATGGGTACTCCATTTATCAATACCTATCGAGGCATTTTCGTACTTATCTAATATTCTTCTGTAAGCGGTTGCAAAATAAGCATTGCAGGATTCCTGAATGCCTCTTATCATATCATTTCTAACCCCGTAATTACAATGGCATTTCATAAATCTATTGCCGTACTTAAGCCCTTTATAGCAGGTTATTCTTTCCTCAGGAGATAACACCCCTTCTTGTAGCGCAATTAAAGCATTCATAAGTTTAAAAGGAGACCCAGGCTCGTAAACGCCAGATAAACTTCTATTAAATAATGGTTTTGCAATAGTATCTCTAACCAATCTAGTGAAGTTTTTAGAACGTTTTCTCCCTACTAAATCGTTTGGGTTATAGGTGGGCGCTGCCACCATGGCTAAGATTTCCCCAGAGCTAGGCTCAATAGCAATAATACCGCCTCGCTTGTTTTTCATTAATAACTCGCCATAGGCTTGTAATTCCGCATCGATAGTAATGGTAATGTCCTTTCCGGGTTCAGGAATAGTATCAAACTTTCCCTCTTTATAAGGGCCTAAATTTCTATTAAAACGGTCTTTTTGTATA
>CALDCO010000020.1 GCA_937937185.1 uncultured Flavobacteriaceae bacterium | reverse complement strand
AACAACTTTTTCAGCATTTAAAATATTATTTCCCCGATTTTAAAACACCTAGAGTGATTACTACAACTTCTGAGGTCGATTATAGAAATAAAGTGATTGTTACCGATACCATAGCGTTAATTTCTTTGGATACTTATTTAGGAAGTGATCATCATTTTTACAGTGGTATTCAAGAGTATTTGGTGGCTAATTTAAAACCAGATCAAATCGTGGTTGATTTAGCTGAAGCCTATTCTGAAAGGTATATTTTTCAACAAAAGCGAAAAACCTTATTAGACGATATGATCTACGCAGGAAAGCAGCTTTATTTTAAAGATAAAATGCTTCCATTTAAAAGTGATGCAGAAAAAATAGGGTATACCGAGGACGAGATAAAATGGGCCGAAGCCAATGAAGAATATATTTGGCGTTACTTTATAGATAGAGAACTCTTATTTAGTGGCGATGTTAAATTGGCGCAGCGTTTTATAAATACCGCACCATTTTCTAAGTTTTATTTAGAACAAATTGATAATGAATCCCCCGGCCGCATAGGGCAATACATGGGTTGGCAAATTGTGAAAGCGTATATGAAAAAAACTAATGATGAATTTAAACAAATGTTAAATACAACTCCAGAAGATATTTTTAATAAATCAATATTCAAACCTCGAAAGAATGGCAAAAATTAAATCTCAAATCATACTTAATGTAGAATTAGATGAAAATCGCATTCCAGAAAAATTAAATTGGACGGCTCAAGATGGAGGCATTACTAAAGAAGAAGCTAAAGCAGTCATGTTATCGGTTTGGGATAGTAAGGCTAGAGAGTCTTTAAGAATAGATTTATGGACCAAGGATATGCCTGTAGATGAAATGAAAATTTTTTTTCATCAAACCTTGGTGGCGATGAGCGATACTTTTAAAAGGGCAACTCAAGATGAAAAAATGACCGCAACAATGAAAGATTTTTGTGATTATTTTGCTGAAAAACTAGAAATAAAAAACGCGTAATCTTTACATTTAAATTCAAGCCATTTTAAAATTAACTCAACTAAGAAGCACTACACGGTTTAAATTATAATGCCATAAATTAAGAGGTATTTTTCCCTCAAAGACTTAGCTGTTTACAAGGGTTTTGTGAAAATATTAACTTTTGCAAATAATAAATGTTAGCTAGCTAACAAAATTCATCAGACATTGTTTATATTTTTGTCTTGAATATTAAACAAAAAACAATAATGATGGAAAAACGATTACTATCAAAGAAGCTAAAACTATGGTGCGCATTTATGTTGTGCGCTTTAGTAGGGGCACCTTCGCTACTGGCGCAAGATGTTTTATTTACGAGTGTAAACCCCTCGTCTGATGCATTAACCATAACCAATTCTAGTACCACAACTGTAGATGTAACTAACTATTGGTTATGTACTGGGCCAGGTTCTTACGTTAGAGTAGGTACAATAACCCCAAACAGTGGTATGTACTCATTGGCTCCAGGAGCAAATATTGAGTTGACCTACGCTATGGATGATCCAATGGATGGGTTGAGTTTATACAGTACAAATGCTGGGTTTGGAGATCCAGCTAACATTGTATCTTTTGTACAGTGGGGTGCGGCAAACCAACCAAGAGCAGATGTTGCTGTTTCAGCTGGAATATGGGGAGATGGAGCAGATTTTGTTACAGGTATGGGAACTTACACAACAACAACAGGTGGGTCTTCGGCTGCATGGATGGTTTGTGATGCAGAAGGTGGTGAACTAACAGGAGGGCCATTCACATTCGATATGGTTGGCGATGGTACACCAGATATGATACCAGCTGGCGCAATCACATCGGCAAATACAAATGGTGAAACTTTAGCATGGGTTGTAACCGATGCAGCGGGTTATATTTTAGGCCTACCACCAATGCCAAGTGCTGTAGATTTTGATACCCCAGGCGCAGGAAACTGTTTAATCTGGCGCTTAGCTTATGATGGTGAAATTACAGGAGCAGAAATAGGAAGTTTGGCAACAGAGATAGAAGGATGTTTCAGTTTATCAAACTCAATTGAAGTCATTAGAACTAACGCAAGTGGTTGTGATGCTAATGGCGGCGAATTATTTGGCGGACCATTCTCTTTTTGTGTTGGCGATGGTACACCAGATATGATACCAGCAGGCGCAATCACATCGGCAAACACAAACGGTGAAAACTTAGCATGGGTTGTTACAGATGAAGCAGGAATAATTTTAGGCTTACCAGCAACGCCAGATGTAGTAGATTTTGATGATCAAGGAGACGGAATATGTTTAATCTGGCGCTTAGCTTTTGACGGTACTATTACTGGGGCTGAGTTAGGAATGAATGCAAATGATATAGAGGGATGCCATAGCTTATCAAATCCAATTAGTGTGACTAGAAATGGCGTGAACGGCGGTGCTATACAAATTGCAGGAACTTCAGATACGGAAGTATCAATATGCGCAGATGATGGAATGCCAGACCCAATTGCAGTAGAATTTGTAGACGATACCGTTTTAGAAGGTGCGGAGAATGGTTGGGTAATTACCGACCAAGCAACAGGAGAAATCTTAGGATTACCACCAGCAGGACCATTTGATTTAGACGGAGTTGTAGCTGGAGTATGCGATATTTGGTACATACGATATGAAACAGGTTTAACAGGTTTAATAGTAGGTGAAAATGTATCTGGTTTAGCAGGTTGTTTCGATTTGTCAAATCCGATCTCAGTGACTAGACTTGATGGGATGGATTGTGATAATATTTGTGAAGCTCAAGGTGGTGCCATACAAATTGCAGGCACTACTGATACCACAGCAACAATATGTACTGGCGAAGGCACAGACGATTTAATAGCTGTAGAATTTGTAGATGATACTGTATTAGTAGGTGATGAATCTACATGGGTAATCACCGATCAAGCAACGGGAGATATATTAGGTACACCAGCAGCAGGGCCATTTAATTTAGAAGGCGCGCCATCTGGTATATGCGACATCTGGTAC
>CALDCO010000019.1 GCA_937937185.1 uncultured Flavobacteriaceae bacterium | reverse complement strand
GATTTAAATTGTAGTGATTGATAGTTAGTGTTTTTTTATGTAAATTTATAGTATAGCTAAATTTCCTCTTGGGTAGAACCATAAATACTAAAAGGCATTTGGAAGAGTAATTAAAAATTAGTGATACTACACATTTACCATACACTCAAAGTTTACAGATGATGACCATTCTAAAAAACCTTCTGGCATTTAGTTTTTTTATGCTTGTTTTTTTCTCTTGCGAAAAAGACGATAATAATACAGAACCACCCAGTGTTGAACTACCCGATTCTACAATAAAACTTCCTCAAGTCAATATAAACACTAACGGAAGAGAAATTCTTGACGAACCAAAAATTAATGCTCTAATGACGATTACGGTAGATGATGTTATCGATTATGAAGGAAATATAGGCATAGAAATAAGAGGCTCATCCTCTCAATTTTTCCCCAAAAAGCAATTTGGATTTGAAACTAGAGATGCCTCAAATGAAGATATAAATGTATCTCTGTTGGAGTTTCCCGAAGAAGAAGATTGGATATTACATGCCCCTTACAGTGATAAATCTTTAATTAGAAATAGGCTTATTTATGATTTATCCAGAGCAATTGGACGTTATTCGAGTAGAGCAAAATTTGTTGAGCTTACCATTAATGAATCTTATAACGGGGTTTATTTATTATTAGAAAAACTTAAAAGAGACGCTAACCGTATTGCTATTAATAAACTAAAAGACGACGAGAACAGTGGGGAAGACCTTACTGGTGGATACATTCTTAAAATAGATAAAGCCGATGGTCCAGATGAGCGACTATACACCAACACAAATTCCATAACCTCTACTTTTACTCCTAATAATGCCAATTTAAACCAGAAAATTCATTTTTTATATGACACGCCTGATAAAGAAGATATTACACTAGCGCAAAAAGCATACATAAGCGATTATTTAATGGCTTTTGAAAAGGCTTTGTCGAGTGATGATTTTAAAGATCCCATTGTTGGTTATTCTGCTTATATAGATACTCAAAGTTTTATAGAATATTTTTTATTGAATGAATTATCAAACAATGTAGATGCCTACAGAATAAGTACATGGTTAGTAAAGGATAAAAATGAAAAACTAAAAATGGGGCCCATATGGGATTTTAATTTAGCTTTTGGTAATGCCGATTATTGTAGTGGTGGTGCTACCAATGTATGGGCTTACAGGTATAACGAGCGTTGTCCTGATGATTTTTGGTTAGTACCATTTTGGTGGCGTCGTTTATTAGAAGACCCTGCATTTGTATCGCAATTAAAAGCACGATGGTTAGAATTGCGTAGTAACGAGTTCTCTAATGCCTTAATTTTAGAAAAAATAGAAGCTTATACAGAAACCTTAACAGTCTCTGATGGGATTAAGAATAATTTTGAAAAATGGCCAGTTTTGGGACAATATGTATGGCCTAATAATTTTATTGGTGATACCTATGAAGAAGAAAGCGATTATCTCATAGAGTGGGTAAATAATAGGCTAAGTTGGTTAGATACTGAAATTTCTGGCTTATAATTAAATAGGACTATTAGTTTTCTGCGCCTAAATATATGGAATTAAAAATAAGTTTATAAGTTCCTCTAGCTTGCCCTCTAAATTGAGGTCTAAAACCAAACAAAACAACGTTTCCCAAGCCAAAAGGAACATGCATTAAGGCGGTTTTATTTTTAAGATAACGTTCTTCACCCATAGCCCAACCGCTCATTAGTAGTTTTTCGGAAGCATAAGTCGCCACTTCATTAACGATAACTTTAGGGGCATCAGCAATCTTTTCTTTACCACCTTCACCCGATTTAACTTGTTTTATTTTTTGAAAAGCGCGACTGCGATTAAACGATGCAGCAACCTCATTCATCATCCCTAAAGCCAATCTGTTTTTAGTGGCTATTTTTGTTCTAATTAGTGATCCTGGAATAAAAAATTGGTCGGTAGGCAAATTAGAAATCACATTTCGTATGGGTAAACCTAACTGTTCAATTGCTAGGTCACTTGCCGCATCAAAACATATAAGCGTACCTCCAGACTCGGTATAATTTTTTAGCGCTAACATGCCTTTTAAACCAATACCTCCAGTAAATTTTTTTGGCATGCGACTTTGCGAATACCCATTTAAAATCCCTTTTGGGCTTTGAGATGGAATAATAATCGCACTGTACTTTGATAATTCTTTGTTTTGAATGTCTTTATTATGTAGGGTATCAATATCAAATTCAAACTGTTCCAAAACCCAACGTGTCCAACCCTCATCTTTATTGGCCTGCCATGATTTATAAATACCGACTTTAATTTTATTTAACGTTTTAGTTTTAGCACCATTAGCTAATTTAGTTTCATTAAAATCGATGCCTAAGTTTTTACTTAATTCTTCAACATTGTTTTTTAAATTTTCCCCTTCAGAAACAATAAAAGTACCCGCTTTATGGCCGTTATCATCTTTAATGAGTTGCCGAACAGTATGCCCTTGTTTTTGAAGCCTGTTAACGGCTACAGCACTTAAATTATCTCTATTTGAAAAGGCGAAATTTGTTCTGCCAAAAACACGGCCAGCTTCTGGCACTAATTTATTAATGATTTGTTGCTGTGAAACTTTAAATTCATCATCAATTCGATGTACTGTAACCCCCATTTGCATGGGTAGTGTCCAACCTGCTAAATCGTATGGCGGCTGTGGGGGACCGCCTGGGTATAAAAATTGATCGGGGTAGTTTTGTTTCTCCATTAAATCGATTAAAAAGGGCCTAAAAGCTTGAGCACCGTATAGAATGATTGTTCCCGCCTCATATTTTTTATTGCCAACCTTAAACGCTTTATTTGCTTTATGAGCTTCTATACCCCCTTGCATTAAAATGTTAGCCAGGTTAATCGCTTCGCTAGGGTTCCATTGCTTTTTAGGGATAATATAGGCAAAGGCCTCAGATTTTTTCTCTATAGCATCTCGTCCCATACTATATATATTATAAAGAAACTCCTCTTTTTTGTCGGCCGCTAAGTCTAAAATTCCCATGGAAGCAGTAAGCATGTAATCTATGGCATCACGAAAATGTGAATCGCCACCTTGCCAAGGATATGGGTAAAAGATTTCAGTCCCGTTAGAGGCTTTCCCAGCTACATTTGTAGGTTTGTTCTTAGGGTTGTAATAACGTGGCGTAGGTGTAGCATGTGCTACTTCGGTTAAAATACCTATTTGATTATGATAATATGGCGTTGTTCTCATACCACCATTCCAAAACATACTAAAAGCAGTTCCCGAAATAACGCCAGGCATCTTTTTCATTGCAAACCGATTTGCCATTGCGGTACCTATTAAGTTAACTCCTGTAGTAATGCCAGGGTGGATGTTAGGGTTTACTGGACTTCGGAAAGGAGGAAGGAATATTCTTGTCCATGACGGAGAGGTTTGGTGGTGGTTATGTACAATTTGCGGGTACCATGTATTGTATAAAATTTTGGTAACCGCTTTTGTTTCTGGCATGTTGTTCATAAACCAATCACGATTATTATCGTGCCCTACATATTTTTGATAAAGAATAGGAGGGTTTGAAGTTTCGTAGGCTGTACCTAAATTTTTCTTATACCAATCGACTACGATATCTACACCATCTGGATTAATTACGGGAACAACCAGTGTAATAACCTGATCTCTAATTTTTTGCATTTCTTTAGATTCCTCTGAAGCAATACGCCACATTAATTCTGAAGTCATTTGTGCATGGGCTTTTTCGTTAGCATGCATACCACCGTCTATCCAAACAATTGCTTTTCCTTCTTCAGATAGTGTTCTTGCTTCTTCTTCAGTAATTTTAGCACGAGAGAGTTGCTCACTAATGCTGCGCCACTTGTCTAAAGATTTCATATTAGCCTTACTAGAGATAAACACTAGTTTTATAGAACGTCCCATTACCGATTTACCAATATCAATTATTTCTACCCGGTCTGTAGCTGCTGCTAGTTTTTCATAATACGCTAGCATTTGGTCATAATCAGCTAATTTATAGTCTGCACCCACTTCAAATCCAAATGTTTCAGAAGGTTTGGGTATTTGTGCATTAACTGCATTTATAAATAAAAAAAGAAAAAGACATTTTAATAAGTGTTTCATGTAAATTTTTGAGTATGGTTAAAGCACTCTGTCAAAAATAAGAGCACTCAATATAAAATTACGAATATTAAAAATCATTTTTATGAATTCAATATTAAATTTAAAAAGATAGTTATTCTAAGAGGACTTATTTTAAATTTGTAATAATAAACTATTACTATTTTAAATGAAAAAAAATCTATTTGTACTTTTTTTAATTGGAGCCATAAGTTTTTCATATTCTCAGGGCGCTTGGGTAAAATCTAAGGGAGAAATTTATACACAACTGGCATTTAATGATATTTCAAATTACACTAGCATTTTTAACAAAAACGGTGATGATTTGTATCCAACTAGGGCCATAACTGACCGAACCTTACAGTGGTATACCGAATACGGCGTGACTAATAACTTAACTGTTGTTGCTTCAATTCCTTACAAATTATTAAAAACAGGCGATTTAGTTGAAGAAAACATTAGACCAGTAACTATTGTAGAAGGCAATTATTCTGCTTTTGGCAATATAGGATTGGCGGCACGTTATAAATTGCCTAGTAAGAAGTTAGCCATTGCGGCACAATTACAATTAGAGCTCTTAACAAGTGGTTTTAATAGACCAACAGGATTGCGGTCTGGAGTAGATGCTTACACTATAACACCAACGCTAGCTATTGGCAAAGGAAGCAACGATTTGTTTTTTCAATCTTATACTGGGGTGTTTTTAAGAACTAACGATTATAGTAATGGTTTTAGATTTTATGTTGAAGGCGGAAAACACTTTTTTAATCAGTTATGGGTAGTCGCTTTTATCGATATTGTGGATTCTTTTGAAGATGGAAATGTGATAACCCCAGTAGAAAATTTAGAAACTTTTTTACAATTAAACAATAGCGAATATGCTGGTTTTGGATTCAAGTTAATTGAAGAATTAAGTAGTAATTTTGGAATAACTGCAGCATTAGGCGGCGCTTTTTCAGCACATTTAGAAGCTAAAAAGGCTTCACTTAATGTGGGTGCTTATTATAAATTTAATGTCAATTCACCTAGTAATTAAATATTTGAAAATCAAATTATAATAAAACCAAATAATTTTAAAACACTTCTTTTTTAATATCTTATAATTATAGATATTAATTTGTTTTTTAGATAAAGTTTAAATAAAAGCGCTAAATTAATTTTATTTTAGCTATCTTTGCATAAGTTATTAGTTATTAATTATTTAAAACATAAGCCCCATGTCTTTAAAAAAACAAAACCTTCGTAGAAGGATTCATTTTATTTTTATTTTATTTATTTCACTTTATTCTTACAATCATTCTTATGGACAAGTAGGAATTGGTACTACTCTTCCTGATGCTTCATCCCTTTTACAAGTTGATGATGGAAATGGTAACAAAGGGATATTAATTCCTCAAATAGCGCTAACAGCTACGAATGTAAGTAGTCCGGTAACTAGTCCCATGACAAGCTTATTGGTTTATAACACTGCAACAAATGGTACAGGACTCACCGCTGTAACTCCTGGCTATTATTATTGGGATTCAGTACAATGGGTAAAACTTCTTTCTACTGCACCTCGCAATATGGAATATATTTACAATGGCGTAGATTCCATAAGCATTACTACACTTGATACGCAGAGTAATGGTGGTATCGCTAATTTAGTTCTTGATGATTCAGGTAGTTTTACACTAACGCAACAGGCATTTATTCAAGTTAATTATTCCTCCGGCTTTACTATAAGCACTCTTTCTGGCAATCCTATTGATAATGAAAAGGCGAAATTAATTCGTAACAGATTAAATATTTATGATATTTCTAGCGGCAGTGATGTGCTTATAGAACGCGGTGGACATGATTCAGTGTCTTATACCAATGAATCTGCAATTGGATCTGTAACCATTGGCGGGTTTTTTAATAATTCGGGAAGTACAACGGTATTGTTAGATCCCGGTACATACAGAATAGACTTAGAAGCGATAATTGCCTCAAATTTACCCAATAATGGGACAGTTTCTGATGCGTTTAGAACGCAATGGGTTGTCGAGAATTTTAAAATTATAGCAAGTTATTAAAACGGTTTTATGTAATACCATATCTTTCTAGAATGGAGTAAAAGCTACTTAATTTCAGAATCATTGAGGTTTATTTATAAAAAGTGCAACGGCTATTAAGCAACTAATAAGTTTCTTTTAGTTAATAAACATAAAACTCTGTTAATCACATTTTAAAAAAAGAATCACCATTTTTTATGTACGTTAAAAAAAAACAAGCTACTTAATGCCTGCGAACGTTAAGACCAACCTGGTTTTTATTTTTCTGTAAGTGTTTCTTTAGTAGGCTTTATGGTTTCAATAAGTATCGCAATTCCAATGACAATTGCACAACCAACAAAATTCAGCCATAAAAAAGGCAAATTAATGTAGTCATAATTGTCCAGTAGAAATAAGGTAATTACAATACATTGTGTAATTAGAGCACCTATATATACGGCATTGGCTTTTACAAATTTAAAGAAGAACGCAAGAAGAAAAATACCTAATACATTACCATAAAAAATAGAACCAATAATATTTACAAGTTGAATTAAATTTTCGGCAAGATTTGCTAAGCAAGCCACACCAATAGCAACAATACCCCATCCAAAGGTGAACCATTTAGAGATTTTAACCATTTCTTCTTCACTTTTTTCTCCAGCATTGCGTTTGTATAAATCCATAGCTGTAGTACTTGCTAAAGCATTTAATTCGCTAGACGTACTAGACATAGCCGCACTAAGTATCACGGCTAGTAGTAAACCAATTAACCCACGAGGCAAATTATTAAGAATAAAGTGTAAAAAAACATAATCTTTATCATTACTTTCAACTTTTATATTTTTTGCTTTAGAAGCT
>CALDCO010000018.1 GCA_937937185.1 uncultured Flavobacteriaceae bacterium | reverse complement strand
CCAAAGTCCTTATGTTCAATTTTTTGTAAAGCAGATGTGCTGTGGTCATCAATTCTGTTGTTAACTATTTTATTAGCGATTACTTTGTTTGGTAACCCATTTACAAAACAATTGCTCATATCGTTGTTAATTATAGTGATGGTATGATTATGTAAAATAGGATAATTAAAACGCTGTTGGCGTTGTTGCCTAATTCCATCTTTTAAAAAGAGATGGTCTACCCAAAGCAGGGTTTTGTTGTGATTATAATAAGTTACTAAAAGCTGAGGTACCGTAACTTCTTTTGTGCCACTATTGAATAAACGCCCATTAAGATGCTGTTTACTTATTTGAATGTCACTTAATGCGACACTTTTATAGAGATCGGTACCTGAAACATTTCCAGCCACCTGTAGATTATATGTCGTGGGTTGTTCTTCAAAAGCCAAAGGAGTAAACTCGTCGGGATTAAAGGTTTTTGGTATGGGATCTTTGGTTTTAGACCAAGCAATCCCTTCAAAATTAATTCTAAAGGAGCTCACTTCTTTGGGCATTAATTTATGTTTTACATGGTATTTAGCGTTGTAGTTTGCCAATTCTTTATTAGCATGGTTATAAAGTGTGCCTTGCAAAACGACATCGGCAGGAACATGATCGATGTTTTGAATTTCTCCAACAATAGCATAATGGTTATCGTATTTTACCAATTTTGAAGACAAGACTTCTAAAACGGGTTGTTTTAAAATATCTTCATGGTGCGTTTGCTCGCTAGTTATTCGCCGGCGACCATGGTTGTAGTACTTTGTAGTATTTTCTGTGTAGAGTTGGTCTGGTGGTAAATCGGGATCTAAATCGTCGGGGTGTAAATACCATTTTCCATTGCGCTTTGAAAGCGATTTATATGCTGTTTTGCTAATTTTTTCTAAAGGGGTTATCCAATTGGTCATCACTTTAGCGGTTGCGGTACTATCATTTTCGTTAGTAATTATAGTTTTAATAGTCTCTAATTTAGCATAAGAACTTAAAAGCCCGTCAGTAACCGCTATTTCTAATAAATACTGTGCTTTAGATAAATTGCTATTTGGATCAATTATATGATAAGCGTCTTCAAAGGCCTTAAAATCTAAAGCATCGTAATAGGCAATTACAGCATTTATTGGCGAGCGTTGTGAATCATTTTTTATGTAGAAAATATACCCACCAAAACCAACAAATAGGGCTAAAAAAAGAGACCAAACATGAGTGAGTTTTAAAACGTGTTTTGAAAATTTTGAGTAATCGTTCTCATAAGTAAAATAATCAGGAATGGCTCTAATTTTTGTTTTCAAGGCATGAATCCAAAGGCGTTGAATGTTTAAAATAAAAGCAATAATTATAGTAATAAAAGGCACAATGCCCCAGAGAATTTTTTGCCATTTTTCGACCTCTTCTTTGGGTAAAATAGAAGAAATGGGAGGCACGTTTAATTTTTCCCAAACCATAATGCCATTTTCTAACCGTCGCAAACGTTGCCAACCACAAAAATAGAGAATGGGATCGTAAAACTTATCGTTAGAAAAAATGTATTTAAGACTGTATTTTTCAGGAACCGTTAAAAACTGCTGCAAAGAGCCAATGCCCTCTATACCTTTAAATTTAGAATTTTCTAAACGCTCAATCGCTCGTGTGGTGAGTTCTGGCAGTCGGCGTGCAGAATGGTAATTACCATCTACAGTCATCGCGTTGGTTTGTGCAGACAGCCAAGCCATTTGATCTCCAAATCCTAAGGTTAAATACCGCCATTGGTCGTGCTGGTCCTGATTTAAAAAATTAACGATAGGCAGCATCTTTATTTTTGGAGGCTGAGACGGTCTAAAATAGCCTAAACTCATCGTAAAGATCGTCATAAATAGAAAAAGCCCTGCTAAAACACCTCCGATAAGACGATGATAAATGGCACCAAATTTTTCTTGAATTAATTGCTTTAAATCGCCTTCAACAAAACGATAAGTAAATTCGCCAAAGAGCGGTAATGCCATAATACTTGCCCATAGTGTAAAGCGATCTAAGGTTAAAATATTAAAAGCCGTTTCTCCAAGAATAAGTTTTGGAATTCCTGTTGTGCCCCCTGTGCCTAGAACAGTTAATAAGGTTATCGATAATCCAAAAAACAAGTAACGCTTTGTGTAATATCTATAAAAAATATAAGGCCATAGTATTAATAAAACACCCCAAGGAATTAAAAAAAAGACCAATCCAGAGGAGGTGATTTCTAAAAAATGATCTCTGGACCCATGCGGTATAGGAACCTGGGTTATGGGGTTGTTTTTCGAGTTAATCCAATACGGCAGAATACAAACAATAATAATCACTAATGCCGAAAACCCAAAACCAATAATGCGTTTAAAAAGACTTAAAAAGCTTTGAAAAAACAGGCTAAAAGTCACCGCTTTCATATTTTTTACACGGTCTTTTGAAGCATCCATAACGACCATGCCTATGAGCGGAAAAATAAAAAAGACCATTCCAAATATAGGTGTTACATGATGCGAGCAAACGGTAACCGCAATTAAAGACAAGGCCGTTAATAAATAACGATAGGTTCCTGTTTTTAACCATAAGTAAATTTCTGGCAAGGCATGCATTAATATAGAAATGCCTATAATGCTTGGCAATTGCCCAAAAAGGTGAAGGGTCTCTACAAAAGAAGAGGAGAATACGGCTAAAATGGCCGCATATCCTGAAACAGTTCTATTAGAAGTAATGAGTAAAGAAAATCGGTATACTCCAGTTATAAACAATAATACACTTAATATCGCAACGGTAAAAAGGCCAAATTTTAAACCGCTAATAAAAGAAAATAGTGCAATACTTTGATGTACTAAAGGCGGGTAACTCATTACTGTAAACCCAGTGTACCATTTGTAGTTCCATGGTTCAAACCAATGGTTGGCATAATGATCGGCAAAAAATAAATGAATTAGCGCATCATAGGTCGTCTCTAGAGTAAAAAAGAGACTTGTACCATGAAAAGCAATACCTATAAGTAAAGCTGCGATTAAGTATTTATTCGATTTTTCTTGCATGTCATGCCCCCGCCTAAACGGGTAACTTATGTTTGGGTTTAACAAGCTTCAAATGGTAACTAAAATAGATTACAATTAGGAAGGCTTATTAGATATCTTAAAGATATAACAAAGTTTTGTTTCGATGGTTGGAAGCCACCGAAACAATAATTTCATTCGTCTACACAAAAGTACCAACCACCGAAAACGACCAGTAAAAACCGCTAGTCTGACCTAATTTTGAACCATAACCCCAAACAAATCTATTATGAAAACTGGAATTATTATACCCTGTTACAATGAAGCCAAACGATTAAATGTAAAAGCTTTTATAGCGTTTATTAAATCACATAACCACTATCACTTATGCTTTGTAAACGATGGCAGTAAAGACCATACATTGGCTGTTTTAGAAAACATAAAAAAACAAGTAACCACCAGAGTAAGTATTATCGATGTTAAAAAAAATGCAGGAAAAGCAGCGGCGGTAAGATCTGGTGCAAGGTATTTATTTAATAAGCAAGACATAAATTATATTGGGTTTATTGATGCCGATTTATCTACCGATTTTAACGACTTTAAAAAATTGGTAAACAGGCTTCATAATAATAATGAGTTATCATTGGTTTATGGGTCTAGAGGAAAAGGAGAGGGACACATAGAGCGTAACCTGTTTCGAAATATTTTTTCTAAAATGGTAAAATTCATTGTGTTCTTAATTCTACGCTTACCAATAGAAGACACACAATGCGGTGCAAAAGTATTTAGGAGATATAGTATTCCTGTAGCCTATAACAGTGCTTTTTTAACGAGATGGTTATTTGATGTTGAGATTTTTTTAAGACTTAAAAAGCATTTTGGATCAGAACGTATCATGAGCAAATTGTATGAACAGCCCCTAGAGCGTTGGGTACATGCCGAAGATTCTAAACTAGGGATTAAAGATGCGCTTCAAATTCCCTATAAATTATTAAGCATCTGGTTTTCTTACACAGTGGTGCAATCTTTACATTTTAATACCAACGAAGGGCGAATTATAGCTTTAGACAAAGCAGAGACCATTTATAGTAAAACCGCAGCATAAAAAGAGAATTACGTATTATCTCCTCGAGTCTTTCACTTAACACTTAGTACAAGATAATATGAAGAAATTTATAGCAAGGTCTCGACTGCGCTCAACCAGACCTACCGTTTTAAATTAATACGAATAGTTTTTAAGTGTTTTTACTAATTTTGGGTCGTATTAATTTAATAAAGAAAACCTTAGTTAACGCTAAGGTTTTTTTATTCGTAAACCATATGGTATCGACTTGCTTAAAAAAGAAGCCCTGCTCTTTTACATTGAATTAAACTCACTTTTAATTAACAATAATGCAATTATCTACTTCCTCTATTAGGTTACTAAAATTGTATTGTGAAGCTAAAGTTTTAGAGAAATCAACGGTTTGTGGAATCTCCTCAAAAGTAAAAAGTTCATTATCCGAAAACGTAAATCCTATTATTTTATCTCTACTTTGGTTTGGGACATAAAACGGCTTTGTATTTAATTGCTCGGTTAAAACAGATAAACATAAATTCCGTTCTCCTATTGCGTGGTTACTGTATTGCGCTTTTTCGGTTAATACTTCTAGCGCTCCAGAATTAATTTTAGCAACTTTTACAATACCACCTATATGCGGTGTTTCTATCCAGACTAATTCTAAAATACCGTCATTATCTAAGTCGGCAATAGTCACAATATTTAACCACCTATTTGGAGTTCCTATTTCAGGAACATAAGCGTATTCAATTAATTGTCCCGCTACGATTTTGTATATAGCAATACCTCCACCTTGAAAGACATTCGTTCTTATGGTTATAAATTCTAATTTAGAATCGCCATCGACATCATATAACCGAGGGCGAATGTCTTCAAAAACATAATCGTTAGGGAGTGTGTACTCATAAAAAACACTATCTACTACCACGACCAATTGCTTCGCCTCTATTTTATCTCCTAAAACCCCATGACCATACTCCTCTGTTGGCATAGCATATTGGGCATAAGTGTTATAATTTAAATTTTTAGCGATTTCTTTTTCAGGCAGCTGCTCGTAGTTTTCGGCCAATTGAATTAAAATAGGCGGACTGTCATTAATGGGTGGTGGTGCCGTTTCTTGCTCCTTAGTACAACCCATTAATAGTGAAAGGCAGATAATCTTTAATAAAATAGTTTTCATTTCTAATGCAAAATTAGGGTTAAAGTAAGTTAAATTAGGTGATTTTAGGCCTCTAAAAATTACAAAAGATAGTGCTATACCCTTCGTTTTTATGCGATAACTACCCATTTTAACTGATTTTTTTCTACAATAATTACGAATTCTAGTTTAACCACTACGAATTCTAAAAGTGCCCCTAATATACGACATAACGCGCTTACTTTTGAAGTAACAATAAACCACAATAACTAAAAACAAGAGATTATGAAACGGATTATTTTTCTTTTAACAGTACTATTAAGCGCACCATTAGTGAATGCTCAAAATTTTGAAACCACAACAAAATATAAAGTAGTGGCAAGCCTTCAAGACAAAGGTAGTGCCTATTTAAACACCACTTTTAATATCGTAAATGCTCAAGAAGAGTTTGAGAGCTTTTCAACCTTCACTATTAGAGATGAAGAATTTTACGACGAAATGACGATTAGCACACTAAAAAATCCAGGGCTACAAGGCGTAGCAGAAGTTGTAAAAGTAGAAGTAGAATCGACAACCTGTTGTACCAATGTAGAAGCTTATTACTTCCTAGTTACAGAAGAAAAAAGCTTTATTCCTTTACCAAGTTTAGAGAATTTATACTGTGATGAATCTGGGCAAGACCTTCACTATGTTTTTCCAAACCAAGCTTTTGGAAGAGAAAACGCCATTTTAAAAACGAAAATGTCCTATACAAAAACTTATGATGTTCAAAATGTAGACGTGCTACAACAATTTAGTTGGAACGATGACGATTTTGAAGATGAACATTATCTGGCAAGTCACTCAGAATATTAAAAATAAACTATAACCCTTTAAAACCCATAACAACATGAAAAAAAATGTAAAAAAAGAATTCGTAAACACGAACACAGAAATCACCATTGTAAAAATTTTAAGAACAAGCCTTTTTATTGCAATACTATTATTAGTGTCTAATGCATTTGCCCAAACGCAAACACTTCATTTTAATACCATAGAAGATCATTCTTATTCAGAAGGCATTGGTTACGAATACCTTCTTGCAAATAATGTAAGACTTAGAGATTGCCCATCAACCCAATGCACAGCAATTACAACAGTAAAAATTGGCACCCAACTAAGATTAATAAAAAGCAGTGAAAACCCAGAAATAATAAATGGCATTACAAGCAGCTGGTACAAAGTAAAATTAGGGCCAGATACGGGTTGGATTTGGGGAGGAATGATCGCTAAAAATACCTTTAAAAGTAAAACAGACCTTAATGTGAAATTTGCTTTTGGCTTAGATCGTTTTAATGAAGAGGAGTTTGCCGATCAATACCAAATAAGAGCGTATAAAAACGGGGTTCAAATCGACAAAATTACGATTAAGTCTCCTACAGTGAATGCCTTAGTTGCCCAAAAAATTGAAGGCGAAAACTTAAATGATGTCATTCGTTTACAAACGTCTAGCCTTGGAAGCTTTGGCAATACGACCAAACCAATATACATTGTATGGGAAGGCAATAAATTTAAAAAAGTCTCCAATTTATCAGCAGCAGTAATGCAAGTAAAAAATGAAAACATAAGTAGAGAAGATCAATGCGCTATTTTTCCATTAGATGCTGCGTATTAAAATAATTTGTTCGCTATTTTATTGGAGGGGATGCTGTAACTCATTATGAGTTGCAGTGTCTCTGTTTTTGGCAATTTCAGTTTAACTATATTTGTTAGAGATGAAGTTGTTGTCTCCTCGAGCGCAGTCGAGAGGTCTTTATACCATTTTAACTCATAAATTGCCATAAAATAAAATGGTATTACAGATCGAAAACATCAATTAACAAGGTCTTAACTGCGTTCGACCAGACACTTTTAATGCATCACAATGTTGTTATCTACTTATTATTGCTTATTTAATAAAAACTATTGAATCGCTTCCTTACATATCTACTCCTTCTATTGTGTTATACTAAACTTAGTGTGTTGTTTGCGCAAAATAACCAGTTGCGCGCCTATACCATTAAAGATGGGTTGCCTCAGTCTCAGGTTTACGATATGGTTCAAGACCAAGAAGGTTATTTGTGGATAGGCACACAAGGAAGCGGGCTTTGCAATTTCGATGGCGATACATTCCAAGTTTGGAATGAAACAAACGGACTAATCTCCAACTATATTCATTCATTGTATTATACCAATGATAAGATGTATATAGGTACTCGACAAGGCCTTTCTATCATGAATAAAAAAGGGTTTTCGAATTTTGAATTGCCTCAAATTAATCAGTTTTACCAGAAGAACAACCAAATTTATTTGGCAACCAAAAGAGGCATTTATAGCTTATTAAACGACAATATCCCTAAAAAAGTAAGCATTAATGCTGAAATTGATTCGAGTATAATTAACGCGATTCTTTACCACCATTCTTATTTCTGGATTGCAACTAATAAAGGATTATGGAAAACAAGCACATTAAGTAATGCTGAAAAACAAATACAAAAAGTAGAAACGAATGACTTTAGAAGTGTTGTTGCTTATAATAAAAAAATATATGCTGCTACTTTTAACGACGGTACTTTTGTTATCGATTTAACAGGTAAAGAAGCGCCCATTTTAATAAAAGAACCGCTTCGAATTAACTCATTGTCCATTCAAAATAAGAATGAGTTATGGGTGGCGACAGATAACAACGGTATTTCAATAATAGACACAAAAACGAATTCTTTAAAAGCACAAATAAACACAAGCAATGGTTTAGGCGTTCCGCATGTTAGAAAAGTCATGAAAGACAGGCAATCTAATCTATGGATTGCTACCTCTGGAGGTGGGTTTTACAAATATTTTGAAAATAGTTTTAAGCATTATGATGTTTCCTCTGGTTTAAAAGGGAATAGAGTTTATGCCGTGCATCATAATAAGGAAGGTATATGGGTTTCCAATTCTGAAGTGGGTTTGGTTCGAATCGATGCAAAAGGCGTTCATGACATTCCGAAGTACAAGAATTTTTCAGAAAAAAAAATAAAAACGATTACTAGTGATGCTAAAGGAAATCTATGGGTAGGATCTGATGGAAGGGGCATTCTTTTAAAAGAAACCAAAGAAAAATATACCGTGATTATAGATTCTAGCGATGCTTTAAATATAAGAATAGATTCCATTTCGCACCCTATTATTAAAAACCACATTATAAATGTAGATAATGGTTTTCCCTCTAATTGGATTCGGAAAATTCAAGTTCATGATAAGTCGGTATGGGCGGCAACCTATTCTAACGGGATTGTAAAATTTAATTATGATACAGAAAAAGATAGTTTAATGATTCGCAATATATACGACCTGAAAGAAGGGATAAAAGATTTACTTATAAAAGACTTAGTAAAGGATGGTGAAAATAGGTTGTGGTATTCGACACAAAATGGCCATTTAGGGTATATTGAAAGCGACAAAGTGACGCATTTAGGACCGGTGTTAAACGAAAAAGTAAGCATTGGAACACTATTATTTAAAAATGAGAAACTGTTTATTGGAACGGCGGGAAGAGGAATATGGTGGTCTAATAAAACGACCACACCCAGTTTTAAAAAATTAACGGGGGTGAAACAGTTGTATTCTGAAAATATTTATCAGCTTATTTTTGATCGTCAAAATCAATTGTGGTCTGGTACAGAAAACGGTGTCGATAAAATAGAATTAAATGAAAACAATGAAATAACCGAAGTGTTTCATTTTGGTAGAAATGATGGTTTTTTAGGTGTAGAAACCTGTTTAAATGCGGTAGATATTGATAATAAAGGCCAGCTTTGGTTTGGGGCAATTTATGGTTTAACACGTTACCAATCTGCAAAAACGAGCCATGTTATTACAACGCCAAGCGTTTCTTTTAAAACCATAAAAATAGCCTACAAAACGATAGATAGTTTAAATTTAAAAACCTGGGCCAGTAGCGATAAGGTCTTAGCCCTAAAACCTGATCAAAATCAGGTGAGTTTTAGCTATCAAACAGTAGATATCGATCATCCAAAAGACATTCAATACCGATATCAATTAAACGCTAGTAAATGGAGCCCTTGGTCGACTAATAACGAACAGAATTTTTCGGGTTTAGCTTATGGTAGTTATCAATTTTCTGTACAATCTAGAAATTACAGGTGGAAAGAAAGTAAACCTATTCATTTCAAATTTCATATAGAAACCCCATTATACAAAAAGCCATGGTTTCAGTGGTTAATATTTAGTTTATTAGCTAGCCTTTTGGTTCTATATGTGTTTTTCTACATTAAAAAACTAAAGGTTAAAAATAAAGAAGCACAAGAGCGATTACAACTAAAAAATCACTTATTAACTTTAGAACAAAAGGCACTCAGGCTTCAAATGAATCCTCATTTTATTTTTAATGTTTTAAACGGCATAAAAGCAATGGCCAATAATACGTCAGAAAAAATGAATACCACCATAAATAGTTTTGCAACATTACTTAGAGAAACACTAATTAATTCCAGAAAAGAAAGTATAAGTTTAGACCAAGAAATAAAAACGCTAACACATTATATTGAGGTTGAAAAACTAATGGCTTTAAAACCGTTTAACTATTCAATTACAGTAGATAGCGAGCATGATCCTGAAGAAATAATAATACCACCAATGTTAATTCAGCCTTTTGTAGAAAACGCCATACGACATGGTATTTTAAAAGGCGATAGAGAAGGCTTGCTTAACATACAATTTAGTACGTCTCAGGAATTTTTGCATTGCACTATTACAGATAACGGCATTGGCATTTATCAATCGCAAAAAACAAAACCAAAGACCAATCACCAATCTATGGCGTTAACCGTAACCCAAGAGCGATTAGTCTCGATTTCAGGAAAGGGCGCCTTACAAATTTTGGAAATAAAAAATAATGAAGGAATTACAGCAGGCACACGTATTGCTTTTAAAATTCCTTTAGAAACAGATTATTAAATATGTATATGAAGAAGTGGTTTAAACTTTTTTGATTTAAGTGAAAAATAAAATTATGCTTACAGCAATTATTATAGAGGATTTACCAGATGCAATGGCGCTTTTAAAAAGTAACTTAGAAACGCATCATCCAGAGATTAAAATTATTAACACGGCAACTAGTGTGGTCGAGGCAGCAAAAGTCTTGCGAAAAAAACAGCCAGATATTTTGTTTTTAGATATTATGTTAGGCGACGGGACGGGCTTTGATATTCTAGAAATTTTTCCAGAGTTAAAATCAAAAATTATATTTGTTACCGCGAGCGACGAATATGCTATAAAGGCCTTTAAATTTGCGGCAATAGATTATGTTTTAAAACCCTATTCTCATGAAGAACTAAACCAAGCAATCGGTCGTGCCAAAGCCCAAATTAAACCTAACGAAGAACGCTTATCTATTTTAAAAAACACCTTATCTGCACCAGAAAAAAAGCCAGATAAAATATCCTTACATACTCTAGATAAGATTATCATCGTGAATTTAGAGGATATTGTGCGTTGCGAATCAGATAGTAATAATACTATTTTTCATTTAAAAGATAGAAAAAAAGTATTTGTAACGAAAACTTTAAAATACTTTTCAGATTTATTAAAACCTTACGAGTTTTTACGCATTCATCAAAGTCATTTAATAAATGTACACTACATAAGTGCTTTTATAAAAACCGACGGCGGGTATTTAATGCTTAAAAACGGTGAAAACGTACCAGTATCTGTTCGTAAAAAAGCTGAGGTTATTGAACTATTAGATAAAATACATCGGTAACGTTGCCTCAATACTGTTGTCTTAGCTTAATATAAAATAAGGAAAAACCTTATTTATTGTAAGGGTAATAATTATTGTAACTCGCTAATAATAAATACATTTGAGTCTAATCCCCAACCAACCAAATGAACAATTATTTTATTATTGAGAACGATCCTGATTCTGTTAAACACATTAAATCTGTTTTAGCAAAGTTCGACGATTTCCATTGTATAGGAGATACAGGTAACACTAACATTGCCATGAATACTATTCTTGAAGAGAACCCTTCTATAGTTTTTTTATCTGTCGATAATGTTATTGATAACCCATTTAGATTTGTAAAAAACTTAAATCTTTATGTAGAAAGCCCCCCGCTATTTATAGCTATTTCAACCACAAAAAATAAAGCCTACAAGGCCATTAAGAATAACTTTTATGATTATTTGTTAAAGCCACTTATAGAATTAGAGCTAAGGAAGAGCATGTTAAAAGCTAGAAAAAGTAATGATTCCAAATCGAAAGATAAAGTATGCATTAAATCTTATAAAGATTATAAATACTTAGACACGGATGAAATATTGTTTCTAAAAGCAGACAATAACACTACCGATTTTCATATGAAAGACGGAAACATTATTTGTGCTTATAAAACACTTAAAACTTTTGAGAATTTATTACCCAATAAATTTTTGAGAATTCACAAGAGTTATATTATAAACTCTAATTATGTTTCTGGGATTAATTACGGAAAATTATTATGCACAATAGATAAAACGGCGTTTAATATTCCTTTTACTAAAACGTATATCGATAATGTAAAAGATTTGAATAAAAAACTATCTAAATCATC
>CALDCO010000017.1 GCA_937937185.1 uncultured Flavobacteriaceae bacterium | reverse complement strand
TAAATTTTCAATCAAAAGCCTAATTTCGATACAATTTTTCTTCGTTTCACTTTGAAAAATCACTCAATTTGACGGCTTTTTCATTCTAAATCCTTAGGTAGAACTCACGTTAAAATAGCAGTTGCTTAACACAAAAAATAGAAAGCCGTAAAACACTCCAATTAATTTAATTTACCTCAAACAACCCTTTAAAGTTTGAAGATGAAGCCTCATAAACAAAACGCCGCGAGCATCCAGTTATTTATTTCTAATTTAGATTTCATTTTAAGGCCTCTTAACGCGCACTCCTTTTTAATAAGCGATAGATCTTCACTATAAAAACCACTTAAGAGTAATAGGCCATTATTATTTAAACAGTTGGCATAAATCTTTATATCATTTAAAAGAATGTTTCTATTGATATTTGCGATCATAACATCGTACTGTTTGTCTTTTAGTAAACGGGCGTCTCCCTCATACACTTTAACCTTTGGGGTTTTATTTTTTTCAATGTTTTCAAGACTGTTTATGTAGCACCAATTATCTATATCTATGGCCTCTATAATCGCAGCACCTCTCATAGCCGCCAATATGGCTAAGACACCTGTGCCACATCCCATATCTAAAACCGATTTCCCTTTTAAATCTGTTTTAAGAAGTTTTTGAATCATCATATGTGTGGTCTCATGATGTCCCGTACCAAAACTCATTTTTGGTTCTATAATAATATCATATTTTGTATTTGGTTTTTCGTGAAAAGGTGCTCTAACCGTACAAAGATTGTCTACGATTATGGGCTTAAAATTTTTCTCCCATTCTGCATTCCAATTGGTTTGTTCGATGTCTTCAAAAGTATAGGTGATTTCAAATTCATCAGATTTTAAAATCGTAATGGTATTTAATATGGTTTCATACCACTCCTCTTTTTGAATGTAAGCAGAAACACCTTCATTGGTTTCTACAAAACTTTCAAAACCTGCCTCTCCCAATTCTGCAATTAAAATATCTACCGCGGGTTGTAAAGGTGTTGCCTTAAAGTAGTAGCCCTTATAAATAGTATTTACCTGCTCCATATCATTATTATATCTATTATTTTTATTGTAATGAGAACATTTGTAACTATGATCTCTTACATGGGAATTATCGGGTTGAGTTTTCTGTTAATATTCAAGACGTACTGTAGTCGAAAGAAGCAAATCAACAACAAACAAACGAATCATTCTCGACTATTTTTTTTTGTTTTATATACGCAAATTCGAGATAAGAAATCACGTGAGTTCGAGTACTTCTACTTTAGGCGAAGTGTATCGAGAACTTTTTTTCTAATCAAGAATATATTCTCGACACCATTTTTTTTACTTTGTTTCCAAAAATCACCCTAAATTGATTATTTATATCTCCATATTAGATTAAATAAGTATAGTTTTTTTAATATTTTTAAAACGCATTTACAATAGCAAAAAAGTCTTCAGCTTTTAATGAAGCGCCTCCTATTAAACCGCCATCTACATCTGGTTTTGAAAAAATTTCTTTCGCATTTGCTGGCTTTACGCTCCCTCCATATAAAATAGAAACAGAATTAGCAACATCGCTATTATATTTATTTTCTATGGTTTTTCTAATAAACTGATGCATGTCTTGGGCTTGGTTAGGCGTGGCGGTTTCTCCTGTTCCTATGGCCCAAACAGGTTCGTAAGCTAGCACAATGCTTTTCCATGCCGAGGCTTCTAAATGAAACAAAGCATTTGCTATTTGCGAAGCGACAACAGGTTCTTCATTATTTGCTTTACGATCACTTAATTCTTCTCCAAAACAAAAAATCACTCGCAAATTATTCGCCAAAGCGGCATCTACTTTTTTAGCCAATAATTCATCGGTTTCATTAAAATAAGCACGACGCTCACTATGCCCAAGAATTACAGTATTAACAGCTATTTCCTTTAACATCGCTGCACTAACCTCACCAGTATAAGCGCCATGGCTGGCAAAATGCATGTTTTGAGCAATAACTTCTATCCCCGATCCTGTTAAAACCTGAGTAGCCGATTCTAAATTTACAAAGGTAGGGGCCACCATTACTTCTGCTTCAGTATTTTTAGTTTGCCTCATTAATTCGTTTAACAGCTGTTTCGTTTCTTGCAAAGTGTTGTTCATTTTCCAGTTTCCTGCAACGATATTCTTTCTCATAGTTTTTTATTCTAATTATAATTGATTTAATAAATTTTTTACGTTAACGTCTCCTGCGTTTATGGCTTTAAATAGTTTTATTTCTCGTTCTTTATTAATAACCATATAGCGTGGAATCCAATCTAAGCCAACAAAACTTCCCAAAGCGCCTTTCATGCCAGATTTCATATAGTAATGTTCTCCTTGTAAGGCATATTTTTGTAGGCCTCTTTTCCAACGCGCATCACTTCTGTCTAAGGATAAAAACACAAAACTCACTTCTGGATGCGCTTCTTGCAATTTTTTTAATTTGGGCAGACCTATAACGCAGTCTTTACACCAAGAAGCCCAAATGTTTAATACGATTGTTTTGCCTTTGTTTTTATCTAAAATAGAAGCTAATGTCACCTCTTTCCCATTAAGTGTTATGAACTTATCGGCTAATGCTTCTTCGGAAAAAGACACTGGAGGTGCTCCCAATTGACGACAACTAACCACTAAAAAAACGAGCAATATACTACTAATTTGTTTCATGATAATTAAAGTGCTTAATGAACTTGTTTAAATGTTTTAATGTGCTAAAAACAGTACTGTTAAATCTTATTTTAACTTTTTTCATTTCATAGCAAGACTATTCGGTTTTAAAAATCTAGTAACCATACTTAGGAGTGCTATTTTTTAAAATGAAAAACATTTTAATGCATTCAATTTTTAGAAAGCTCATTCTAATTTTACTTTAGGGTCTAACCACACATAAATGAGATCTACTATTATATTTATAATAATAAATAGCAAAGCAATAACCAAAACCGAGCCCATAATAACAGGCAAATCTAAGGTGTTTAAGGCATTTACTATTTCTTTTCCTAAACCATTCCATCCAAAAATATATTCTACAAATACCGCTCCAGCGAGCATTGAAGCAAACCATCCCGAAATTGCAGTTACCACGGGGTTAAGCGCGTTTTTAATAGCATGATTTTTTATAATTTGAAATTCACTTAATCCCTTTGCTCTGGCTGTTCTAATATAATCTTGGTTTAAAATCTCTAATAAGGAATTGCGCATTAATTGAATCACTACAGCCAATGGACGAATTCCCAATACGATGGCTGGGAGGATTAAATTTTTCCATTTCATATTGACGTGTTCTCCAAAATCATCCAATTCAAATAAACTGCCAGTCATTTCTAAATGCGTGTACTTATGCAACACATAACCAAAAAACCAAGCAAATAGTATGGCACTAAAAAAAGAAGGGATGCTCATTCCTAAAGTACTAAGTATTTGTATGGCCTTATCCAAAAAAGAGTCTTTGTAAAGTGCCGAAACAACACCTAGTGTTAAACCTAATAATAAAGCAATAATAATGGCAGAAATTGCCAGAACAAAGGTGTTGGGGAGCGTTTCACTTAAAACAGCACTTACTTTCTTGCCTTGTTTGGCAAACGATTCTCTTAAGTAAGGCCATTTTACAACTAAAGTGGTATTTCTTACAGTAAATAATGAAGTAAATTTATATTTATTTGCCCTTAAAAAAGTATAGTCGGTTTTTGTTTTAGAATGAAAAGACAAGGGCGATAAATCGTTTAAATAATAAAGGTATTGAATGGTTTTAGGTTGGTCAAACCCGTATTTTTTCTTAACAATGGCAAGCTGTTCGCTGTCTTCATTTTGTCCCAACATCATTTGCGCAGGATCTCCTGGCAAAACATTAAATAAAAGAAATATAACTGTAATTACTCCAAATAAGGTAAGTAATGCATAAACCGTTTTATTTATTAAGTAACTAAAGATATTAGTGCTTTTTTAATTTTTCAATTGCTTCTATAGTATAATTCTTAAACTCAAAATCTTCCCCGTATAACGATTTTACAGACTCCTCAAAAGACGTTTTAAAACCAACGTCCTTTCTTCTTGTATTAATCGTTTCGAAATCACTTATTGGCCAAATAATTTCTAATTTCTCTCCTTTTTTAGTGATTATATCTTGACCTTGAGTACCATAAATTTGGGCTTCACCTTTATTCATTAAATAACGGTCTTCCATTGTAGCAACATAATGCTTATCGAGTTCGCCCTTGGCCGCGGCTGCTTTCATTAAAGGAAGATACTTAGCTATTTTTGTTTTATGGGCGTGTTGTATGACTAACCAGGCAATAGGGCTCGTTTTCTCACCAACTAAGGTTTTACCAGGATAGCCATATTTACTGAAAACAGTTTCTATAAACTGAGTATTTGTGCTATCTATTATAATTTGCTTTTCCCAATTTTCACTCCCCAAATGGTCTTTTCGATATTTTTGATCTAATACCTGTAGGCTATCTAATTTTCTTTTTAATTCGATATTTAAATTGGGGTTAGCGTTAGGTAGTTTTTCTAAAACTAAATCATCGGCATCATTAAAATGCAGCTTTTGTATAATAGTACCATTGTTTAACTTTAAAATGGCAGGGTTAGACCTAACAATGGTTTTTAACGCCGTTTCATCACAAAAATAAAAATCGAAATTTAACCGGTGTTTGGCATTCAATTTTTGTTGTTCTTCTGGTCCCGTAGCTGTTAAACCAATTACTTTATAACCGTTTTTAATGGCTTTATCTGTTGCTATTTTTATAATCTCTAGGCCTTCAGTACTGGCTTTTTCTAAACTATAAGCAACAATCATAATTAAATGCTCCTCTTGTAGTATGGCTTCTGTAGCATCTTCACCATTGCGTTCCATAGAAAAATCATGAATGGGCGCTTCATAGCCTTCTTTTATTATTTTAGTTTCTACGCCAATAAAACTACCGTCTACTGTTGGATAAGTGCCATTTGTAGTAACTATTTTTTCTTCGCCATTAACCTTAAATTTCCATTTGTATTCCGAAACCGCTTTGGGTGCATCGTCAGGAATGGTCATGTTTTCGGTAATGTTGTCTCCTATTTTATAGGGTCTGAAATCAATTACAGGCAAATGTTCTAGCACGTGATAAGCAAAGCCTAAACACCCAATAAATCCTAGTAACGAAATTACGGTGGTTGTAAAGGAGTTGAAAAAGGGTTTGATGTACTTTAACCCTGCAACTAATATTAAAATTAAAACGAGTAAGACAACATCTTTTCCGAAACTTTCCCATGGGTCCATTTTCATGGCATCACCAAAACAGCCGCAATCTTTAACCTTATTGAAATAAGCAGAATACCAGGTTAAAAAGGTGAAAAACACGATCATTGCCAATAAACTGTAAACGGTAAACTTTGGCAGGTATCCAAAAATTAGAAAAAGTCCTAAAAGCACCTCAAAAATAACGACAAAAACAGAAATTCCTAAAGCATAAGGCATAAAGAAAGGAAGGTCTAAAACGGTGGGGCCGAAATATTCTTCTAACTTAAAAGCGAACCCTATGGGGTCATTTAATTTTATAAACCCAGATATTATAAAAAATACCCCTACAAAAATGCGCGTAATGCCAACTAGTACTTTCATTTATTCTTATTTTTTAGGATCACTAAAAGTGAGATTTTTCGCTTTCGCGGAAACTTATAAATTAATCTTTAAGGTGAATCATTGCAAAGACCGCATAATTAATCATGTCTTGATAGTTTGCATCGATGCCTTCACTTACTATGGTTTTTCCAGAATTGTCTTCAATTTGTTTTACTCTTAAAAGCTTTTGCAATATTAAATCGGTTAAAGAAGCGACTCGCATTTCCCGCCACGCTTCGCCATAATCATGATTTTTATCTAACATTAACTGTTTCGTAAGGGCTACTTTTTCGTCATATAACTTTGTGGCTTCGTCTGTTTCTAAATCGGGTTGCGCTACCACGCCTTTATCAATTTGAATCAATGCCATAATACAATAATTTATAATCCCAATAAACTCACTTTCTTCCCCTTCATTTACTTTGCGTATCTCATTTTGTTGCAAGCTTCTTATGCGTTGCGCTTTTATAAAAATCTGATCGGTTAAAGATGGTAATCGCAAGATGCGCCAAGCACTTCCATAATCTTTCATTTTATTAATAAACAAGCTTCTGCATGTAGAAATTATAGCATCATATTGTTTTGATGTATCTTGCATAAATTCATTGTATTTTGTGTAAATTTCGCATAAAATTGTTTAAAGTTCAAGGTTTATGGTTTAAAGTTTTTAAATGGGTAACAAACAACAAATAAAATAATAGCTATGACTATTAATTGTAATGGAACACTTATTAATTTGTCTTCGCCTAAAGTCATGGGGATTTTAAACATTACCCCAGATTCATTTTTCGATGGCGGCCGTTATCAAAGCGAAGCTGAATTATTAAAACAGGTCGCTGCCATGCTTAAAGACGGTGCTACATTTATAGATATTGGTGCGTACAGCTCAAAACCAAACGCGTCTTTTGTTTCTGAAAAAGAAGAACGCGAACGATTACTACCTGTGGTTGAATTAATACTGAAAGAATTTCCAAACAGCCTTTTGTCAATAGATACTTTTAGGAGCGACATTGCCAAAAGTGCCATAGAATTAGGTGCTGCTATCATTAATGATATTTCGGCAGGTATAGAAGATAAAAACATGCTTCAAACCATAGCCCAGTATAATGTCCCTTATATTATGATGCATAAACGAGGCACTCCCCAAACGATGCAAACATTAACGGATTATGATCGTATTATTAAAGACCTGTTGTTTTATTTTTCTGAAAGAATAGCTGAAGCCCGTAAACTTGGTATTAATGATATCATCATAGATCCAGGGTTTGGATTTGCAAAAACTACTGCTCAAAATTTTGAACTTTTAAATGGTTTAGAAGGGTTTAAAATTACCGATTTGCCTTTTTTAGTAGGCCTCTCAAGAAAATCGATGATTTATAAAACATTAAATACAACAGCGGGCAGTGCCTTAAACGGTACCACAGCACTTCATATGGTGGCTTTAAGTAAAGGGGCATCGCTATTAAGAGCTCACGATGTAAAAGAAGCGGTAGAATGTGTAAAATTATACGAACAATTACGCCAATCGTAACATATAATTTTTAAATTTACTGAAATACTTTTCTATTGGAAATTTTTGATACGGTTTTAAAATTCACAATAATAGACGTTATCGATGTTATTTTAGTCGCCTTGCTCTTATACTATGTCTATAAATTAGTAAAAGGAACGGTGGCTATTAATATTTTTATAGGAATTGTTATTATATATGTGATTTGGAAAGTGACTCAAGCCCTTCAAATGCAATTGCTTAGTAATATTTTAGGCGGATTTATGACAGCCGGAATGTTTGCTTTAATTGTTGTTTTTCAGCAGGAAATACGAAAGTTTTTATTAATGATAGGCTCTACTAATTTTGCCAGCAGAAAAAAATTCTTAAAACAGCTCTCTTTTCTTAAAACTGAAGCCAATATTGAAACCGATGTCGATGTTATTATTTCTGCCTGTAATAAAATGGGCAGCACCAAAACGGGAGCGCTTATAGTTTTTGAGCGCAGTAATAGTTTAGATTTCCTGGTAAATACGGGAGATGAGATGAATATAAAAGTGACGCAACCCATTATTGAAAGTATTTTTTTTAAGAATAGCCCCTTGCACGATGGTGCCATCATTATAAATAATAATGTGGTTGTCGCTACTCGTGTTATTTTACCAGTAAGTAATGAAAAAAAATTGCCCCAACGCTTTGGTTTGAGACACCGAGCAGCAGTAGGCGTTACCGAAAGAACAGATGCCTTAGCTCTTACGGTAAGCGAAGAAACAGGGCAAATTTCTTATTTTAAAAATGGCGAATTTGTTATGTTTAAAGATACCGTAGAACTCATGGAGCAAATTAAAATGGATTTGGCTTAGTTTTATAAAACAAAGTAATGGCTATTTTAAAAAAGAAGTGGTTTAAACAAATAATGAAACTAGATTTCAAAGAAAATATAATTCTAGAAAATAAAAGTGTGAGAATAGAACCGCTTGAAAAGCGGCATTTTGAATATTTAACCGATATCGTTACCCGTACACCAGATTTACTAAAGTACGCCCCTCCTAAATTTGGAACAGCAGAATTACTTTTAGAATATATAGAAAATAATATCGCTTTAAGAAATAGTGGCTCGAAGTATCCTTTTGCCATTTTTGATAAAACTAAAAATGCTTACGCTGGCTCCACAAGTTATTTGAATATTTCACAAAAAAATCAAAGAATGGAAATTGGCTCCTCATGGCTAGGAAAACGTTTTCAGAGAACCGGTTTAAATCACAACTGCAAGTTCTTATTAATGCGCTATGCGTTTGAGGAATTAGAGTTTGAAAGAATAGAATTTAAAACAGACAGTAGAAACCTACAATCCCAAAAAGCAATTGAAAGAATTGGAGGGCAATACGAAGGCCTTTTAAGAAGTCATA
>CALDCO010000016.1 GCA_937937185.1 uncultured Flavobacteriaceae bacterium | reverse complement strand
GTGCAACAGCCTCTTCAAGCGTTATCCATTTAATTTCCTGTGCCTGCAAGTTAACGGTTACTAACAATGCAAATAATGCTGTAAATAGTAATTTCTTCATAATTCTCTAGTCGCAAAAGTTATGCCTAAGTTACAAAAAATAAAAAAAGCCCTTAATTTCATATAAAAATTAAGGGCTTTTTTCAATCTATCATGCGATTATTATCGAATACCATGCATCAGTTTTTTAAGTAATGGGTTTAAAATAATTGATATAATTCCAACTCCTACTGGTATCAAAGTAAATATCAAAAAGAACGTGCTTAAAGAATATTCTTCACTAATTTTATCAATCATTCCCCCCATAGTACCAGCCGCTTTCTGACCCACAGCAATAGCTAAATACCAAATCCCAAACATAAAACCAATCATTCTCCCTGGAACTAGCTTACTTAAGTATGATAGTCCGACAGGAGAAATACAAAGCTCACCCATAGTATGAAGTAAATAAGCTAATATTAAAAACACCATACTAACTGATGCGGTTTTAGCACCTTGAGGAATATCCATTGTTCCGTAAGACAAAAAAGCAAATCCTAAACCTAAAAGAACCAAACCAATACCATACTTCATTGCGGCACTAGGATTATATTTACTTTCCCACCATTTAGAGAATAAAGGTGCTAAAGTAATTATGAAAAAAGAATTTAATATTCCGAACCACGTTGCATCTACCTCATTACCTTCTTGAGAAAATTTATCTATTAATCTATAAATTACTAAAAACCATAACCCAACAAATGCTATTGCTAAAAAAATATTTGACAATCCTATTTTAGAAAACGTTTTTTTTGCTAATAAGAAAAGAACCCATGTAATTATAATTAAAGGTATTGTAGTTAATAAGGCATCTACAAGTTTAAAAATCATAGCAGAATTACCAACTAATTGTCTGTCTGTATAATCTCTGGCAAATAAAGTCATTGACCCCAGTGATTGTTCGAAAAAAGCAAAGAAAAAAACAGTGAAAATACCGAAAATCGAAACCGCTATAATACGATCTCTAACAATTGGAAGGTATCGATAAACTCTGGAAATAAGCAACACTAAAAACAGAACTAATGCCAAAAGAACTACTACGTTTGAACCACTCATTTTCCCAATATTAAATGGCACCAAATTAACGCCTCCAATCTTCTCCAAAGGATCATTAAATAAATATAATAATCCTCCAAAGGAAGATAAGATTATTAATATTTTATCAAAAAAAGTAAAGGGGTTTAATTTTTCTTCTACATTCAGTTCATTGCTTATACTAGGGCTTTCTTCGCTAATATTTTGTGGTAATTCTACTTCATATACTTTTGAAGGTTTCCCACCTATACTACCAAATAAATCTTTCGCTAACCAAAACTGAATTAAACCTAAAAGCATAAAAATTCCTGCCAACCCAAACCCATAACTCCATCCTTTATTTTCTGCTAAATATCCACATAGCATCATCCCAAAAAAAGCTCCAGCATTGACTCCCATGTAATAAATAGTGTAGGCTCCATCCTTTTTAGATTCTTTTCCTTTATACATCTCAGAGATCATAGACGTCATATTAGGTTTAAAAAAACCTGTCCCAATAACTAATAGTGCAAGTCCTAAATAAAAACTCATAGCAGTTTCAAAAGCCATTGCAATATGCCCAAGAGCCATAATTAAACAACCTACTACTACAGCTATTCTATACCCCGTTATTTTATCAGCTACCCACCCTCCTAAAATTGGAGTTAAATATAATAATGAACCATAGGTTCCTATTAAAGCTAAAGCGTGTTCTCTAGGCCATTCCCAACCCGGGTTATCACTAACTACTGAAGCAGTAAGAAATAAAACTAAAAGGATACGCATTCCATAAAAGGAAAACCGTTCCCACATCTCAGTAAAAAAAATCACAAATAATCCCGCAGGGTGACCTATTACTTTGTCTTTGAATAAATTTTCAATATCAGTACTCATGTGTAGTTAATTATGATTATGATTTTAGTTAGTGGACGTTACCCATTAATTTCTTCATTAATGGAGAAAATATCAAGACAATGAGTCCAGCTCCTAGAGAATATTTAGCAATTAAGTCAAAACCATTGGTATAAGTACTTAGCGTTTGAAGCCCTCCAACATTTACATCTGTACTTTCAATAGCTAGTTGTTTTGATATAAATCCTACAATTTGAAAAGCATACGCTGATGATAAAAACCAGATTCCCATCATAAATGCTACAATTCTCTTGGGAGATAAGTCGGTAATTTTAGAAAGACCTACTGGAGACATAAACAACTCTCCTATTGAGATGATTAAATACATAATAAAAAGATAAGCAAAAGGAACCATTCCATTTTCATCAGCGTTACCTCCACTTAATGCCAATATATAAAAACTTAATCCCGCTAGAATCAATCCAAATCCAAATTTATAAGGTGTTCTAGGGTTTAAATTTCTTTTCGACAAATAGGCCCAAAGTAAAGATATTGGTATCGCCAAAATAATAATGAACATTGAATTTAACGCATTTGTTTGGCTTGCATTTATAAAAGTTAAATTGACATTTCTGGAAGCAAACAACGTTATAACGCTTCCTGATAATTCATGAAACCCCCAAAAGAGTGTCATAAAGAACGTGATTAATACAGCCATAAATAACTTCTTACGCTCTTCGAGTTTAGCTTTTATCATAATAGAGCCAAGATACATTACTACAGCAACTCCTATTATTTTAAAAATTAAACCCACTAGAGTTTCATCACCTATAAAACTACTTCCTCCTGCTATAGACTTATATTGCGCTAAAATATAAGCAATTAGTGGAACTGCAATAATTGCCAAAATTGGAATTAATGTTTTTTGCGGAATTCCTAGCACTAATTTTTCATAAACATTTTGATTTGGTGGGAGTCCTTTATCACCAAACACACTTTTTTTAATACCACTCCAAAAGAAAATCAACCCCGTTAACATTCCTAAGCCCGCTAAACCAAACCCATAATGCCATCCAAATTCTGCTGCTAACCATCCACATAGTAAAGGAGCAATAAAGCCACCAATATTAATCCCCATATAAAAAATGGTAAATCCAGAATCTTTTCTTACATCTCCTTCTTTGTATAGCGCTCCTACAAAAGTTGATATATTGGGTTTAAAGAAACCATTACCAACAACTATAAATGCCAGAGCCAAAAAAAATGCCATATTATTCTCTATTGCTAAAACAAAATGACCTATTGCCATCAAAATTCCTCCAAGAAAAATAGAGCTTCTCATTCCAAGTATTTTATCTGAGATTTGACCACCTATAACAGTTGAAGCATAAACTAATGAACCATATGAAGCATAAACAACAGCAGTTGCGGCATCACGTTCAGCTAACGCTTTAAAAATTTCTTGAACCATATAAAGTGTCAGTAAAGCACGCATACCATAGAAACTAAAACGCTCCCATAACTCAGCAAAAAATAGATAAAATAGTCCTTTTGGGTGACCGAACATTTGTGGTTCTTCTTGCTCTGTATTAATTGATTTAGACATATGTAAGTGTGATTATAATGTGTTTTAACCTTTAATTTTCATTTCATTAGTATTAGTTTCAGCTTTAGGAAGCTTATCGCCAAGGGTTTTATTAATGAAATTTGTCATTTTTTTATATAAATGTAATCGTGTGTTTCCGCCATAAATACCATGGTTTTTGTCAGGGTAAATCATCCATTCAAATTGCTTGTCTGCCTGAATTAAAGCCTCTACCATTCGCATGGTATTTTGTAAATGTACGTTATCATCTCCCGACCCGTGAATGAGTAAAAAATCACCTTTTAACTTATCGACATGGTTT
>CALDCO010000015.1 GCA_937937185.1 uncultured Flavobacteriaceae bacterium | reverse complement strand
TGAAATTTCGATTATAGTTTTGTAAAGTGCGATAGGCTTTTTGTTTTAAGTTAAACTGGAAATACTAGCTAAATTCTAAAATTCTGCTTTAGTGAGATGTCCTCTTTTTCACTATCAATAATACTAGAGAACATACTTTTTAAAATAAGACACTACTTAAAATAAAAAAAGTCCCAATCTGTAAATTGAAACTTTAATTATAACTTTTTTACTTTTCAATCCTCATCTGTATGATGATCATTTACCACCTCATCATCTCTATATTTACAACAAGGATGAACCGAATTATAAGCCTCTTCCGTGGCTTTCAATTCTTTGGTATCGTGTCCAACAGCTACTATTCTCTTTTGTATAGTATCTAAATTGGTTTTACGTTCATCGTAAATGAGCCTAAGCTCATGAGTCTCTATATTCCAAGTGGCCGATTTCACGCCTTTTGTTTTAAGACTGGCTTTTTCTATTCGGCTTTTACACATCATACATACGCCATCGACTTCCAAAGAAGCTTTGGCATTTTTATTTTGTGAGAACACAGTTGTTCCCATTAATAGCAACAATAAACCTATTATTTTTTTCATTGACTTATTTTTAAATTTCATATCCATAACTATCTCATTAAAAAAAATGTAGCTACTCTATCTTATATCGCAACCCTGCGTAATAACTGTTACCAAATATTGGGCCGTATACAAATGTACTATCAAAATTCGAACCAAAAGCATCGGTAGTAGATAAAATGGGATTGTCTTGCCTTTCATCTGTAATGTTTTCGCCTCCAATATATATTTCGAATTCAGGCGAAAAAACTTTGGTTAGCTGCGCATTCAAAATCCCTAAAGTAGGTGAAAATTCATCTAACTGAAACTGCTTAGGATTATTAAAAGTTGAAGAAAAACGCTGTTTACTTAGCCAATTATATGTAAGATCAAACTTCCATTGCGATTGCTGTTCGCCTTTCGCAGGCGTTTCATAAGATGCATTTGCAAAAAAACGATGTTTCGGTGTTAATGGCTTTTGTAAAATACCCGATTCGTATTGTGTTTTTACGTCATAGAATTTATAAGCGAATCTTAAATCTAGACGATTAATAAGATTATAATTTATCTCTAACTGCGTACTATTTGCAAAACTTTTTCCTCTAAGATTATAAAAACTAACTCGCCTTGGGTTTTCATAATCTACAACCACTTGATTTACAAAATCGGTTCTGTAATAATCTATAGTGAAGTCTCCTTTTTTCCCAAACAGGTTAAACCCTTGTAAAAACGACACGCCGTAATTCCATGCAATTTCAGGGTCTAAACCATAAATAGGCCCCATCGTGTCTAAAATATTAATATTCCTAGAGGTAGAAAATAACTTCTGGTTTTCAGCAAAAATATTTGCACTTCGTTTCCCTCTCCCAAACGACCCTCGTAATGCCGATTTTTCCCATGGTGTATATCTTACATGCAGCCTTGGTGTTATGAATGTTTTTAATAAATTATGCCGATCTACCCGTACACCAGCCGTTAAATTAAGTTTATTTAAATTATCATAATTATACTCAAAAAAAGCACCAACTGAATTTTCGGTACGCATAAAGTCTAATTGTCTAAGAGTCTCATCATAAAAATCGTAGGTATAATTTAATCCCGTTTTTATTTTATGTCTAGAGTCACTAATTATCGAATTATAAATCGCATTGAAATAAAAACTATTGTGCGCTATATCATAGGTATTCAATCCAAAATACGATTCTTGGTTGTGACCGCTAAATGCGGTTTGCACGCCTAAACTTTGATAGGGAATTTCGGGATTTACATAACCAAATTTCGCCGCCAATTCGTAACGCTTTGTCTCTATTTCGCTACCCCAAGCATTAAAAGTACCTTCATCGGTTTCTGGATTAAATTGTAATTGTCCAGCTTGCTTAGCATCACTTAAATATTTTAAATTAATAAAGCTTACGAGTCCTTTTTCAGCATTTGCATACTGCCAACGATTTAATACGTTTATTTGTTTTGCTAATGGAACATCTAAAAAAGAATCGCCATTCCTGTCAAATTTTTCAGTTCTTTGGTTTCCGTGTAAGTACAAACCAGTACTCCATTTTTTATTAAATTGATGATTAATATGTGTATTCAATTCGGCTCTGCCGTTTGCTGCTAAATATAAATTTAAAAAAAGAGAACGATCTGTCGCAGGTTTAACAAGCTCTGCATTAATTTGCCCTGCAATACTTTCGTAACCATTAACCACACTACCCGCGCCTTTAGTAATCTGAATACTCTCTACCCAGGTACCGGGAATAAAACTTAATCCGAATGCTTGAGACGCCCCTCTTACCGAAGGAATATTCTCTGTCGCTATTAAGATATAAGGGCTTGTTAAGCCCAGCATACGTATTTGTCGTGTTCCTGTAACAGCATCGGCAAAGTTCACATCGATAGAAGGATTGGTCTCAAAACTTTCAGATAAATTGCAACAGGCAGCTTTTAATAATTCGTCGCTACTTACTGTAAATATATTTTGAGACTTTAAATACGATTTTGCTGTGCTTTGTTTTCGAGAGTTTATCGTAACCTCGTCTAAAGTACTCGTAGGTATTAGCCAGTGCTGTATGAGTTTGGGTGAGGTAATATTGAGAGTATCTGTTTTAAAACCTACATGACTAATTACCAATGTTGTGTTTTCTTTACTATAAGGTATCGAGAACCTCCCATCTATATCTGTAACTGTGCCTGTACTAGTGCCTAACCAATACACATTTGCGCCCGGTAAACCAATAGGTTCTTTTTTTTCATTGGCTTCCATAACCATTCCCTTTATCGTCTCTTGAGAAAATAAAAACAAAGGAAAAAGCAATAAGGCACTTAGTAGCCTTTTCATAAACTGTAGGTTTTAATTCCCATTATAACTGCCATTACCATCATTATCGTATTTTCAATTAATGTTGCTTTGGTCATTGGCAATTTTAAGGTCGTACCCAAACAGGCACATGGTATTGTTTTCTTCTCTAATAATATCTTTGTTACTCCAATAGTTGTCATTCCTAAAACAACTAAAGTTAATATTAATGCGATTAGTATTTTAACGCGAAACAAAAATAATAGCCCTAGAACAACTTCAATAAAAGGGTAAATAAATCCGTAACCAGAAAGAGTTTTAGCTAAGGGGTCATACATGGCAAACGATTTTGAAAACCCTTTTAAATCGAGTAATTTAAATAGGCTAAAAACAATATAAAACAGTCCCATAAAATCGAGCATAAAGGCGTTCCATCTCCAATTTTTATAATGTAACAAGATTGAAGCTATTGTAATGTAAGCAAAAATTATAAATAAGGGTTTTAATTGTTTTAATTCACTTTTTGATACTGTTGAATTTGGCGTGACCTTGAAAACAGTTTCTTTTTCTTTTTCGGAAATTGAAAATTTTTCTGGTAAAGTGCTTTGTAATTTCTCTAATGAAATAAGAGAAGTACTTTCTATTTCTACTTCTTTTTTCTCAAGATTAACAGAAGCAGATATAATATTATGTAACGTTTTCAGGTGTTTTTCTACTGAAGCTTTACAGCCATTGCAGGTCATACCATCTATTGTATATGTTCTTTTCATTGTGTACTATTTGATTAAAAATTTGTAATACTTTCCGCTAGAGCGAAACAGAGTTAAAAAAATTTTCAAATCAAATATACCCTATCTAAAACCTGAATGTCTCGTATCAAATTAGGTGGAGAATAATCTTTATGAGGAATAATTTGCTTGGGTAAACTCTCAAAAAGATTGCTATAGTAATAAGCATAGGCAACTATAATACACTGATGGCTAAAGTTTAAATTCTCAAATGTATTTAACTTTAATTCATCTTGGCCTTTAACTATTTCTATTTCATCTTTACAACACGTTTTCTTCATTGGCGTTTTGGAGGGCTTCTCCATTTCACATTTTTTAACTTTAGAAAAAATAGCTGTATCCACTAAATGTGTGCCACAGAAATGCTTTTCAACAGAAAAAGAACATGTTGAAAAAAGTAAAAAAAATGCCATAAAGACCGAAAGCATTTTATGTACTCGCCTAGTTTTCACAATACAAATTTACAAAAAAACAAATGCATCCTAATTTTTTTATGATAGAATTAACGATGATTAAAGCCCCTTTCTATGATAATAAAATGCTGGCAATAAAAGCAATAACAGCAGTGGTTGAATTAAAAACCGCCTGATATTGAAAAAAATATAATAGTTTTCTTGTTTAGGATCTAACACAAAAAACAAAAAGAGACTTAAGAGTATTATATAGCTAAAAACGTATATGAGTGCAGAGAATTTAACAATACTTAGATCTTTAAAAAACACATGCAATATCGCTATTGATATTACACTGTTTAAAAAATACCTAAAACTTGTAAAAGCACATAACTTGAAGATTTCTCTTCTTGGAGAATCCATATACAAATAATCGTTATGAAAAAATGACAAATAAGGGTCGTAAAATAGTTCACCTTCGAACCAACGAATTAATGCGAGTAGCATAAATAAGATGAATAACCAAAGGTATTTACGATATGTCTTCATAGGTTACAAATTACTTTTTTAATCTGCCATAAGGGGCATATCTAATCATTTTTTAACTTAAATAAATTCAAGGTATCGCACATCATTTGTTCTTCCCGATATTAGAAAAACGATTAACCCATAGCATCCACAATAAAAAAACCATCCCATAAATAATTGCTGGAAAAACAACCGTGTGTAAGGTTTCACTTCGCCAAGGATAATGAAATAAACCAATGGAAAGCAACACAATTCGAAATAAATTGGAGAGGTAAATAATAACACTGCCAGCAAATAAAAAAAGCAGAGTGGTTTTTAGTTTTCCTGAAAATGAAATAATAAACGAAATGAATAAAATAATAACGCTAATAGAGTTACAACCTTCGATAACACGAGCTAAATATTTACCTCTAACAATTAATTTCATTGAGGGCTCATTCGCATGCGGTAAAATAGTAGACTCATAGCCAACTGCATTTAGCAATTCTTCCGCTTGATGTGCTACTAAATTTGTTATGTAATCTGGATAATATGCTGCGTCTTCAGAAAAATCTAAATAAAATTTATAGATAAATGTAAGCACGACATACACTAACAAAAATGTAAGGATAAATTTTATTACAGACTTATATTTTATAATTAATTCTCTCAATGAAACTGCTCTACTTTAATCTAATTTATAGACTTTAATTGGATTAAATTACAGCTTTTTAAATACTTTTACCAAAATTTTTAAAATCATGCCTTTAAATACATTAAAACCTCAGGTTGAAGTCCTACTAAATAGTAAAAAACCCATAATGGAGCGTTTACTAGCTATCTGTGAATTACTAGAAGCCAATGTAGCGTATTATAATTGGGTGGGCTTTTATTTTAAAAATGCTGACAAGAATGAATTAAAACTAGGACCTTATGTTGGCGAACCTACAGACCATACTATTATTCCCTTTGGCAAAGGCATTTGTGGACAAGTAGCCCTAAGTAATAAAAATTTTGTGGTCCCAGATGTGACTGCGCAAGACAATTATATTGCTTGTAGTATTACCGTAAAAGCAGAAATAGTGATTCCTATTTTTGTAAATGGCGAAAATATTGGGCAAATAGATATCGATTCTAATACCCCCGACCCTTTTACTAAAGATGATGAGCGTTTCTTAGAGTTTGTTTGTGAAAAAGTGGCAGAGCTGCTTGATGACTCTCCTTTTAAGTAATTAACTTTAGCGTTATTTTTTTGAGCTTAAACTCAAACTTGAAGTTGAAGTTGAAGTTGAAAACTATAAATTTAATATTGAAGCCGTTTAAATTTTGAAATTTTTAACTCGTTTTGTTGACAACTCAACCATTTAGTTAAAAAAACAGCTGTTTTTTATTATTTCAAAAGCTCGTGAATTCACTAAATTTGTGCGTTTAATAACACAACTAATGAGCAATAATAAAATAATAAAATCTGCCTTAATTTCGGTTTTTAGTAAAGAGGGATTAGAACCTATCGTTCGAGAACTTAACCGCCAAGGTGCCACCCTATATTCTACAGGTGGTACTGAAAAATTCATTAACGAATTGGGCATAAATGTAGTTCCTGTAGAAGAAGTCACCTCCTACCCTTCCATTTTAGGAGGTCGGGTAAAAACATTACACCCAAAAGTATTTGGTGGCATCCTTAACCGTCAAAACCACGATGGCGATGTGTCTGAATTGGTAGAGTATGACATTCCTCAAATAGATGTTGTTATTGTCGATTTATATCCATTCGAAAAAACAGTAGCTTCTGGAGCTAAGCACCAAGACATTATTGAAAAGATTGATATTGGAGGCATCTCATTAATTAGAGCAGCGGCAAAGAATTATGCAGATGTTGTATGTGTTTCTTCGGTTAATGATTACGCTGAGTTTTTAGAACTCATTACGCTAAAAAAAGGAGAATTAAGTCAAGAAGACCGCCAATATTTTGCAGCAAAAGCGTTTAACGTCTCTTCCCATTACGACACTGCTATTTTTAATTATTTTAATAAAGACCACAATATTGCGGCTTTAAAAGTGTCTGAAACGAATGGAAAAGTATTGCGTTATGGCGAAAACCCCCATCAAAGAGGTTTTTTCTTCGGAAATTTTGATGATTTGTTTACCAAACTCCACGGTAAAGATTTAAGCTATAACAATCTTTTAGATGTTGATGCTGCGGTAAGTTTAATGGATGAGTTTAAAGGAGAAGCACCAACATTTGCGATTTTAAAACACAATAACGCTTGTGGGTTTTCGCAACGCGAGACGATACATAAAGCCTATATAGACGCCCTTGCTGGAGATCCTGTATCTGCCTTTGGAGGCGTTTTAATAAGTAATACTGAAATTGACAAAGCTACTGCTGAAGAAATACATAAACTATTCTGTGAAGTGGTTATCGCACCAGTATTTTCCAACGAGGCCATAGCCATTCTTAAAGGAAAAAAGAACAGAATTCTTTTAGTTTTAAAAGATACTGAAATGCCTAAAACAACCGTTAGAACCTGTTTAAATGGGGTTTTGGTTCAAGATAGAAACACGATTGTCGATACTGCTAAAGGGGTTAAAAATGCCACTAAAAAAAGCCCGACAACTGAAGAGTTAGAAGATTTAATTTTCGCTTCTAAAATAAGCAAGCACACCAAATCAAATACTATTGTTTTAGTAAAGAACAAACAATTATGCGCAAGTGGAACAGGTCAAACAAGCCGTGTTGATGCCTTAAACCAAGCCATACACAAAGCCCAGTCGTTCCATTTTGATCTCAAAGGAGCCGTTATGGCTAGTGATGCTTTTTTCCCTTTCCCAGATTGCGTAGAAATCGCA
>CALDCO010000014.1 GCA_937937185.1 uncultured Flavobacteriaceae bacterium | reverse complement strand
AATTTTCTTATGTCGAACTCCCGTTATTTTAATTTCTTTTTAACCTCTATCTCATGGAAAGCTTCAATAGTATCGCCTTCTTTAACATCGTTATAATTCTTAATTTGCATCCCGCAATCATAGCCTTTTCCTACCTCTTTAGCATCATCTTTAAATCGTTTTAAAGAGGCTAATTCACCTGTATAAACCACAACACCATCTCGTATTAAACGGACCTTAGAATTTCTAACCACTTTTCCGTTCATAACCATACAACCCGCTATAGTACCCACTTTAGAGACTTTAAATACCTCTCTAACTTCAGCTGTACCAGTAATCTCTTCTTTTAGTTCAGGAGACAACATGCCTTCCATAGCGTCTTTAAGATCATTAATGGCATCATAGATAATTGAGTAACTTCTGATATCTACTTCTTCTTTATCTGCAATACCTCGTGCATTTCCTACGGGACGGACATTAAACCCAATAATTATGGCATCTGAGGCCGATGCTAATAACACATCACTTTCAGTAATTGCTCCAACACCTTTATGCAGAATATTAACTTGTATTTCTTCAGTCGACAATTTTTGGAACGAATCGGTTAATGCTTCTACAGAACCATCTACATCCCCCTTAAGTATAATATTTAATTCCTTAAAGGTGCCTAGTGCAATACGTCGACCTATTTCAGCAAGTGTTAATGTTTTTGTTGTTCTAACATCCTGCTCTCTTTGCAGTTGGGTTCGTTTTGTGGCGATTTGTTTTGCTTCTCGCTCATCGGCAAAGACATTAAATTTATCTCCCGCTTGCGGTGCGCCATCTAAGCCTAAAATCGATACAGGAGTTGAAGGACCCGCTTTTGCTACATCATTGCCACGTTCGTCGTGCATGGCTTTTATCTTACCACTATTTTTACCCGCTAATACATAATCGCCTATTTTAAGTGTGCCTGCTTGCACTAGTATGGTAGACACATAACCCCGACCTTTATCTAAGAACGCCTCAACTACGGTTCCCACAGCTGGCTTGTTAGGATTGGCCATTAACTCCAAAATTTCGGCTTCAAGAAGCACTTTTTCTAGTAATTCATTAACGCCTTGTCCGGTTTTGGCAGAGATGTCGTGAGATTGTATTTTACCTCCCCAATCTTCGACTAATAAGTTCATGTTCGCTAACCCTTCTTTAATCTTTTCTGGGTTTGCAGTTGGCTTGTCTACTTTATTAATCGCAAAAACAATAGGCACTCCAGCAGCCTGAGCATGAGAAATGGCTTCTTTTGTTTGCGGCATAATATCATCATCTGCAGCAATAACAATAATTGCTAAATCGGTAACTTGAGCACCACGAGCACGCATTGCTGTAAAAGCCTCGTGACCTGGTGTATCTAAAAATGCTATTTTCTGCCCTCCATCTAGTTCAACCCCATAAGCTCCTATGTGCTGCGTAATTCCTCCAGATTCTCCTGCAATTACATTTTCTTTACGAATGTAATCTAAAAGAGAGGTTTTACCATGATCGACGTGCCCCATTACCGTAATAATTGGCGCTCGAGACATTAAATCTTCTGGTTTATCTTCTATTTCTTCAATCGCCTCCTCGATATCGGCAGTTATAAATTCTACTTTATAACCAAATTCTTCGGCCACGATGGTTAAGGTCTCAGCATCTAAACGTTGATTCATCGTCACCATCATTCCTAAAGACATACAGGCAGAAATAATTTTAGTTACAGGTACATCCATCATTGTAGCGACTTCACTTGAGGTTACAAACTCTGTAACTTTTAGAATTTTACTTTCTGCAGCTTCTAATTCTAAATCAATTTCGGTTTGCTCTCTATGAAGGTCTCTTTTTTCTCTTCTGTACTTTGCCCCCTTGCCTTTATTAGATTTACCTTGAAGTTTTTCTAAGGTTTCTCTTACTTGTTTTTTAACATCTTCTTCACTAGGCTCTTCTTTTACCGTATTTCGTCTTCCTTGCCCTTGTTTCTTACCCTTAAAGCGATCATTATTTCTGTTTCCACCAGCATTATTACCTCCTGGTTTACCACCGCCTGTTTTATTATCTCCAGGTTTAGAAATACGACGGCGTTTTTTCTTGTTGGTATTATCGCCTTCTTTTTTGGACTCTTCCTTCTTTTTCTTAGGTTTATTAAATTGAGAAAGATCTATTTTGTCTCCAGCAATTTTTGGTCCTGAAAGTTTTTTATATTTTGTTGTTAAGGTTTCTTCTACTGGCTCATTTGTCGTTTCATCAGCCTCGTTATTTGCATCAACGGCTTTCGCTTCTGGTTCTTTTGTTTTAACGACAGTTTTTGCTTCAACGGCTTTCTCTTTTTTAACGACGTCTTCTTTAACCTCTGCAACCGTTTCATCAACAAGTGCTTTAACAGGTTCTTGTTTTGTTTTCTCTTTTGGTTTCTTTTTCTTAGTATTGAGATCTATTTTACCTATGGTTTTGGGACCCGCAAGTACTTTTGATGCTTTTACTACTTTTTCTTCCTTAGCTACCGCTGGAATAACTTCTTTAATCTCAATTTTTTTTTGTCGCTCTTCTAAGGCCTTTTCTCTTTGTACTCGAAGTCCTTCTTTTTCTTTAATTTTTGCTTCACTAACTTCCTTAGACGCTACTTTTTTACTTGCATCAGTTTGAAACTCATCGGAAAGAACAGCATAAATCTCTTCTGAAATTTTTGTAGTCGGTCGCTTTTCTATTTCGATGCCTTGAGAATCTAAAAATTCCACAGCACGATCTAGAGAGATATTAAGCTCACGCAATACTTTATTTAATCTAATTGTCCCAGCCATAAATTGCTCTAACCTTTAATATAATTCCAAATATATAGTTAATCTTCGAATTCTTCTTTAAGAATTCTAATAACGTCGTTAATTGTTTCTTCTTCTAAGTCGGTTCTTTTTACAAGATCATCAAGATCTTGCTCTAACACACTCTTGGCAGTATCTAAACCTGCTTTAGAAAATTCAGAAATAATCCATGCTTCTATTTCATCAGAAAATTCTGTTAATTCAACATCCTCTTCTGCGCCTTCTCTAAAGACATCAATCTCATAACCTGTTAATTGTCCTGCTAAACGAATGTTATGTCCGCCTCTACCTATCGCTTTGCTTACTTCTTCTGGTTTAAGAATTGCTTCTGCTCGTTTGCCTTCTTCGTCAATTTTTATGGAGGTCACTCGAGCAGGGCTTAAAGCTCTGGTAATATACAACTGAAGGTTATTCGTGTAATTAATAACATCAATATTTTCATTTCCTAATTCACGAACAATGCCATGAATTCTAGACCCTTTCATTCCCACGCAGGCGCCTACAGGATCTATTCTATCATCATAAGAGTCTACGGCGACTTTAGCTTTCTCTCCTGGTATGCGCACTACATTTTTAATCGTAATTAAACCGTCAAACACCTCTGGTATTTCAGACTCAAATAGTTTTTCTAAAAACTTGGGCGAGGTTCGAGACATAATGATTGCTGGCTTGTTTCCTTTGAGCTCAACACTATCTATAATGCCTCTAACATTATCACCTTTTCTAAAAAAATCTGAAGGAATTTGCTTGTCTTTTGGTAAAATTATTTCATTGCCATCATCATCTAATAGAATCACCGCTCTATGACGAATATGGTGTACCTCAGCAGTATATAAGTCGCCCTCTAAGTCTTTAAACTGTTTGTAAATGTTTGTATTATCGTGTTCATGAATTTTAGAAATTAAATTTTGGCGTAATGCTAAAATAGCACGACGGCCAAGGTCTATTAATTTCACTTCTTCAGAAACATCTTCTCCCACTTCAAAATCGGGCTCAATTTTTCTAGCTTCAGTTAAAGAAATCTCCTGATTTGGTTCTTCTACTTCACCATCGGCCACAACCACTCTATTTCTCCATATTTCTAAATCTCCCTTATCAGGATTTATGATTATATCGAAGTTGTCATCATCTCCAAATTTCTTCTTTAAGGCATTTCTAAAAACGTCTTCTAATATGGCCATTAAGGTCACACGGTCTATTAGTTTATCGTCTTTGAATTCTGAAAAAGAATCAATTAAGGCTAAATTCTCCATAACTCTATTGAATTAAAATTTTATCATCACTTTTGCTTCTACAATATCTTTGTATGCAATATTTGCTGTTTTACGAACAGTTACCTTTCCTTTCCCTATGGGTTTGGGCTCTCTGGCTTTCCATTCGAGAGAAATGGATTCTTCATTGGCTTCAACTAAATTTCCCTCGATCGTACGATTAACTGTTTTTACTTTTAGGTTTCTTCCTTTATTTTTTTTGTATTGCCTAGGTATTTGTAAAGGTGTTGAAGCGCCTGCTGAGGCAACTTCTAAAGAAAAATCGATGTCTTCTCTATCTAAATTATGTTCTATCGCCCTGCTTATGAACATACAGTCTTCTACCTTAACGCCTCGATCACCATCTATTATCACTTTAATAGTATTATCTGTGGTTATAGAGAAATCTATTAAAAATAAATCGTCTCGTTCTGATAACCCGTTTTGAAGTAATTCCTTTACTGTATTTACAAACATTTTTAAGTATAAAAAGAGGGGACTTTCCGTCCCCTCAATTATCTTTTTTCCTACAACGCTGCAAATATATAACTTTTTATTGGTTTTTTTACGTATTAAAAATCATTTTTTATTCCCATGGTATGGAGTAGTTCCATCTCAATAAACTTACAGAAACCAGAAAAAAAAATTCTTGTTTCTACAAACTTCTCCGAAAAAACCGAAATTAGGTTTTGAAAAATCCATTTCCTACGGTTTTATATCTATTATGATCTCAGACGTTTTTATTGATTGGCTATTTTTGAGTAAATATCTATACTTATAAACGCTCCGTTTTTAAACTCACAGTCTTGCATGGTGCCTTCAAAATTAAATTGCAGTTTTCCCAAAGCGTTTTTACAATTCACGTTTTCGGTGTCTACAAAGCCTTCAATTCTATGCAAACCAATAGTGTCAAATGCATAGTTATAGATAAGCGGCATGGTTTCGGTCATAAATCCCTTTCCCCAATGTTCTGGCAATAGCCAAAAACCAATTTCTGCTTTTTTGTTTTTTTTACTCAAATTGTTTAATCCTCCTGCGCCAAGAAATCTTCCACTATCTTTAGAACAAACCGCCCACCAGATTCCAGTTCCATTTTTTTCAAGATTCGCAAACCAAATCATTTGTTCTTTAGTCGCTTCTAGACTATTGAAACTAATGCCATAATACTTTATAACCTCAGGATGAGAAAGCCCTTTAAAAACATGTTCTAAATCCGAATTAATAATTGGTCTTAAGAGCACTCTTTTAGAGTCTAGAATTGGTGTTTTTTTTAGCATTTTCAGTTCGATTTCTTATGCATAAATAATTGCAGTTATTCAGCTTGGAACCATCCTCCAACAGCTATATCATGTAATAATGAACAGGATGTTTATTCAAACTCTGCATTTAATGGAAACTAAATCGATTTAAATATAACCGTTTTCCATAAAAAAAGAACTATCATTTACAATAGTTCTTTTTATATTAATGTTGGCCCACTAGGGCTCGAACCTAGACTCTTCGGTACCAAAAACCGACGTGTTGCCAGTTACACCATAGGCCAATA
>CALDCO010000013.1 GCA_937937185.1 uncultured Flavobacteriaceae bacterium | reverse complement strand
GCTGGCACACAAGATGGCGCACCAAAATTAAATTTAAACGGTGTTTTTTTACCGTTTTCAATCATAAACTCCACCCCTTTTACACCTAACACATTGGCAATTTCATGAGGATCGGAAACCGTTGCAACAGTGCCATGTTTTACTGCGATTCTTGCAAACTCACTTGGGACAAGCATTGTGCTTTCTATATGGATATGTGCATCTATAAATCCCGGTAAGATATAATGATTAATACTGTGTTCTTTTTCTAGTATTGAAGTTATTTTCCCCTCTTTAATAGAGACTTCCCCTTTGAAGATTTTTCGATTTTCAATATCTACAATTTGCCCTTGTATTTTTTTCATTTTATTCCCGCATAGGCAGGTGGTCTTTTTAATTTCTATAAATAAAGATACTGTATTTATAGTCTTGGAACCAAAGAAAATATTCACTTCATTTTTTACTAAAAACAATAAAAAATATAATGATTTGATATTCCGATAATCTGAATTAAGTAGAAGTTTAAATATTAATTATACAAATCTTTGCATTTACATGGGGGTCTAAAGAGGTTAAACTCATAATTTAAAAGCAAGTCGTGAGAACCATTAGAAAATTCCCCGAGATTAGATAACGTATAATCGTAAGAGTAACCTACAGATAAACCATCTGTAACATTAAATCTAAAAAGCGCGCCAATGGCATCTTTTAATCTATACATTCCACTAATATAAAATTTATCAGACACTATAAAAGTTGAAGTTAAATCAAGAGAAACTGGTGCGTCATTAGTATATTTAAGCATAAAACCTGGTTTAACTTTTAAGCCAGAATTAAATTTAAATAAATAGCCTCCATTAGTATAGAAACTAGGCTCTTCAATATTATTAAAAGCAAGGTTACCTGGTTTTAGTATTAATCTTGGGGTTGCAACCCCGAAGTAATAGTTATTTGCTCTGTAGTATAATCCCACTCCCATATTGGGTTTGAATTCATTATTAATATTGTCTAAAAAAGGATCTGAAAGGCTATCGTCATTGAGTAAATCTCTATCTAAATCATGCTTACTAAACCCGGCCTTTAAACCAAATACTAATTTATGATCTCTATCATTAACAATAATCCCATAAGAGATATCGCCATTAACAATTACTGTTTTTTCAAAACCTATTCTATCATTTACAGCCGATAAACCTACTCCAATCTTATTGTTTGGTAACATCGAATTAACAGAAAGCGTTTGTGTAACGGGTCGTCCATTAATACCTACCCATTGATCTCGATGCAATAGTGTTACAACCATAGCTTCTTTAGCTCCAGCATAAGCTGGATTAATAGACATTGTATTGTACATATATTGTGTAAATTGAGGTAACTGTTGCGCTCCACAATAAGATACAACTAAGAATGTATAAGTTAGTAAAATTTTTGTTATTCCTTTCATAATTATTCAGAACCTAAAAAGAAGAATCCCTGAATAGGTTCCCCGTTTGTATTTTTTGTTTTTATCATATAGAAGTATGTTCCAGACGGTAAGAAGTCTGAATTATTTGAAACTCCATTCCATGTATTATCATAATTATCACTTTTGAAAACTCTTGTTCCCCAACGATTAAAAATTTCAACTTCTAATGTTAAATTACATGGCGCAAATTCTAAGTTTGTTGCAGGCGTCTTAATTTCGAAAAAGTCATGCTTTTGATCACCATTAGGAGTCACAATTTCTGATATAGTTAAGAAACTTAAATCTTTTACATCACAATTATTTGGTTCTACACAATCGCTTTCTACTATTATATTTTGAATAATAATAGTTTCGTTACCACAAGCATCTCTTAATGTATATGTTCTTGTTATCGTTTCGGGAGACACTTGATTATCTGATACATCTGCTACTTCATTTGTTACAGTAACTGCCGAACAATTGTCTGTAACATTTAATAATAAATTAATATCTGGAGGTGGAATATTTCCTCTACACCTTATTTGTATTGGATCCAATGGGTTACCTTCAGGTGGTGTCCTATCTTCAATTAAGATGTCATAAGATTCTATAGCTATAGTACCACACGAATCTTCAGCAGAAAATGTTCTTGTAATGATAGTAGAACATTCTTCAGAACTAATGGTTGCATCAACATAATTAAATCTCGTTAGTGGTGTATAATGTTCTATAAAGCCTCCCATATCTAGCATATCATCTGGGGTAATAGATACTGGTACCTCACTGTAAGCAAATGGTTGAAGACTTGACAAATCACAACCCTCAATAACTGTTTCATTTGATGGCAAAATATTAAGAGGTATATCATTAGCTTCAAACGTTATAAGTAAACTTACTGAAGAACTTATATTTAAAACATTATCAATAACTGTTAACGTAACATTAAAAGGGCCTTCATTACTGTAGGTATGTGTAGGGTTCTCTAATGTTGAACTTGTACCATCTCCTAGGTTCCAAAAATAAGTATAAGGCCCTACCCCTCCCATTACTACAGATGAGTATTCTGCATAAAAATCAATAATACAATTGGTAGCATAATTATAACTTACCACCAGTGGATCCGGACATACTTGCTCAATTATAATATCTTGAGTAATTAATGTTTCATTATTACAGGCGTCTCTTAGCGTATAGGTTCGTGTTATTGTTTCTGGTGATTGTTGATTATCTGAAACATCAGGAACTTCATTGGTAACCGTTACTGAACAGTCGTCTAACACATCGGTTATTAAATTAATATCAGCTAAAGGAATAGGATCACCATCACAAGAGATTATAATTGGAGCTAATGAGCTTGCTGTTGGGGGCATCGTATCGTCTATAACAAATTCTTGAGTTGCCGTTGTTGTCGTGTTACACGAATCTGTAGCCGCAAAGGTTCTGGTTATTGTTATCGGACAGGTTCCTGATGAACTATCTATATAACTCATCGTTAATATATCTGTATAATATTCTACACTTCCTCCTAAATTTATTAAATCTGCCTCGGTTATGTTTACTGATGTTTCACTATAGATAATTGGAGATAAACTTGTTATATCACAACCTACTATAGTTATGTTAGATGGCGGAGTGATTACTAGTGGAATATTATTAGCTTCAAAAGTGATTAATTGTTCTACATAAGAATTTATATTTAATGCACTATCTATGACTGTTAGCGCTATATTATACGGCCCTGTTCCAGGAAATGTATGTGTAGGGTTTTCTAATGTTGAGGTTGTACCGTCACCGAAATCCCAGAAATAAGTGTAAGGCCCTATACCCCCTGTTACTGTAGAAGTAAATTCTGCATAAAAATCGGTAGTACAATTGGTTTCAAAATTATAATTAACAATTAGTGGATCTGGACAAGCCTGTTCAATTATGATCTCTTGAGTAATTATTGTTTCATTATTACAAGTATCTCTCAAAGTATAGGTTCGTGTTATTGTCTCTGGAAATTGTTGGTTATCTGATACATCTGCAATTTCATTAGTTATAGTTATGGCGCCCAAACAATTGTCTGTTGCATCCGTTATTATACTAATATCGGCTGGAGGAATAGGGTCTCCTTCGCAAGGTATTGCTATTGATGCCAACGGACTTGCCGTAGGCGGTGTTGTATCTTCTATTATAATTTCTTGTGTTGCACTTGTAGTTGTATTACATGTATCAGTTGCTGCGAAGGTTCTTGTTACTGTTAATGGACAAGTTCCAGAGGAGCTGTCTACATAACTCATTGTTAACGTATCAGTATAATATTCTACACTACCACCCATTAAAATTAAATCGGCTTCGGTAATACTTACTGGGGTTGTACTGAACACAAATGGAGAAATAGCTACAGTATCGCACCCTTCTATGGTCGTATTTAATGGGGGAGTAATAATTAAGATTGTATTATCTGCTTCAAAAGTTAATACCTGTACTATGGTAGACTCTACATTTGAAGTATTATCTGTAACAGTTAGTGTTACATTAAATGGACCAGGTCCTGAAAACGTATAAATAGGGTTTTCTAATGTTGAAGTCATGCCATCTCCAAAATCCCATAAATAAGTGTATGGACCAATTCCTCCTATAACAGTAGAATTAAACTCTGCATAATAATCAATAAGACAGTTCGTAGTATAGTTAAAATTAACTATCGGTTCTGTACATACATATTGTATAATAATATCTTGAGTAACTATCGTTTCATTGTTGCAAGCATCTCTTAATGTATAGGTTCGTGTTATTGTTTCTGGAGACTGTTGGTTATCTGATACATCGGCAACTTCATTAGTTATGGTTACTATTGAGCAATTATCTGATGCATCAGTTATCAAACTAATATCTGCTGGAGGAATAGGATCCCCTTCGCAAACTATTAATATTGGAGCTAATGGGCTTGCTACTGGTGGTGTTGTATCTTCTATTATAAATTCTTGTGTTGCGTTAACGGTCGTATTACATGAATCTGTAGCCGTAAAAGTTCTAGTTATTGTTATCGGACACGTTCCAGATGAGCTATCAACATAACTCATTGTAAGTGTTTCTGTATAGTATTCTATACTTCCACCCATTGCTGTTATATCAGCTTCGCTTATAGTTACTGGAGTAGTGCTATATACAAAAGGTGATAGACTTGTTGTATCACAACCCTCAATAGTTGTATTAGATGGTGGAGTGATAATTAAAGGAATATTATTAGCCTCAAAAGTAACTATTTGCTCGATAAGAGAACTGATATTTAGTGCGCTATCGGTTACTGTTAGCGTTATATTATAAGGCCCTGTTCCAGGAAACGTATGTGTAGGGTTAGCTAATGTTGAAGTTGTACCATCTCCAAAATTCCAAAAATAAGTATAAGGCCCAACTCCCCCTGTTACTGTAGAGGTAAATTCTGCATAGAAATCGGTAATACAATTCGTTTCAAAACTATAATTAATAATTAGTGGATCTGGGCAAACTTCTTCTATTATAATCTCCTGTATAATAATAGTTTCGTTATTACATTCATCTCTCAAGGTGTATGTTCGTGTTATAGTCTCTGGTGATTGTTGATTATCAGATACATCGGTAACTTCATTAGTAATTGTTACCGCTGAACAATTATCTGCTGCATCAGTAATTACACTAATATCGACTGGAGGAATTGGATCGCCATCACAAGGAATTATAATTGGATCTAACGGACTTGCTGTTGGTGGAATAGTATCATTTATTATTAATTCCTGAACTGCAGTTGCCATATTATTACATGAATCTGTAGCCGAAAAGGTTCTGGTTACTGTTATTGGACAAGTTCCTGACAAACTATCTACGTAAGTCATTGTTAATCCATCTGCATAATATTCTACACTCCCTCCCATAGCTATTATATCGGCCTCAGTAATACTCACTGGAACATCACTGTATACAAATGGAGATATACTCGTTATATCGCAACCTTCTATGGTTATATTAGATGGTGGCGTGATCACTAATGGAATATCATCTGCTTCAAAAACGACAAGCTGTTCAATTGTAGACACAATATTTAAAGACGTATCTGTTACAACTAATGACACAATAAAAGGTCCTGGTCCAGAAAACGTATGAGAAGGATTTTCTAAAGTAGATGTCGTTCCATCCCCAAAATTCCAAAAGTAAGTGTAAGGCCCTGTTCCGCCCGCTGTAGTAGAAGTAAATTGGGCATGATAATCTATTAAACAATCAGCTGTAAAAAAATAATTGGCAATTAAAGGTGTACCGACTATAATTATATCCTCTTGAAAGCATTTTGATCGACTACATTCACAGGGTTGACTGCTATTAGTTTGCCAGGACATGTAAAGTCCTTCAAGACTTACATCAGATCCACATACCCAATTAAATGTATGTGTATCTAAAGGTTGATTTAAAGGAACGGATTGGCCTTCATATAAACAGACATCTACTGTTTCAGAGAATTCTCCATCAATGTATAAGTTATAATGTATAAAGAGTGAATATCTTGACGCATTTGTATTCGCTGTAAAATTTAGCCATAAATGCTCTTCTACCACATCCCCAAAGTCGCAGGCACCGGCTGCAGTCGGATTTCCAAACTCATCTCCTAAGAAAAACGAATCAATTGTAAAGTCATTAGATGTACAAGGAGACCCCTCACAAACGGTTGTTTGTGATGAAATAGGTAAATATAATAGCAAAAAAACAAATATAAATAAGTGTTTCATAGTGTTTTATGATTTGGGGTATGGACAATTTAATAAAAATTTTGTAAAAAACAAATAAATATCAACATTTTATCGATATTACAATACACTTTATCGGTATTATCTATCATTATATGAAGGTAATTCAATATCCTATAAAAAAATATTTATCCATTTTTTCCATTATTTTTTTCTATTTGAAAATTGATTAATAAGATTAGTGATTTAAAATTAACCTTAGATTCTTTCCTTGAAATTGAAACGAAATTTATATACAGGCAACAAATAAGAGACCGGCAAAATAGAATGAATGGTCATATTTATAAGACAATTAAAAGCTTAAAAATTAATGTAGAAAGTGTTGAAAAAAAATTATTTTAAATGCTGAACTTGATATAATTAGATAAAATAATTAATACTTTAAGGAAATAATTCTTTATTTCTTAAAATTCTCTAACCCTTTTTCTAACCAATTTAAATATTCTCCAGCCAAAGGGGTATATGCAGTGGTATGGTTTAATAATTCCATATCATGATTTAGTAAGACATAAAACGGTTGTGAGTTATTCTGAAAATTAACCGTTTGTAGAGTCGCCCACTTATCGCCAATGGTTTTAATGTTTTTAAGACTGCCATTCGATTTTATAAATTGAAATTGTGCGGCTTCAGGTAGTTTTTTTCTATCATCGACATAAAGTGATATAATAACATAATCGTCTTTTAATAGTTGATAAATTTTAGCTTTACTCCACACCTGCTCTTCCATTTTTCGACAATTAACACAAGCCCAACCTGTAAAATCTATCATAATGGGTTTATTTTCTGCCTTTGCCGCGGCAATGCCTTCATCCAAATCTTTATAACAATTTAAGCCTAAAGGGCATTCGCTGTCTTTTTCATATATACTATAAGGCAATGGCGGTGGAAAACCACTTAGTAGTTTTAAATTAGCCTGTTTAGTATTGCTTAATCCAGGAATTAAATACACCACAAATGCTGCAACTAAAACAATAAACGACCAACGCCATTTCGTTGGTTTCTTATAAGGGCCATCATGCGGAAACCTAATTTTACCCAATAAGTATAAAATTAAGCCTATTCCAATTATGATCCATAATCCAATAAAAACTTCTCGTTTTAATAGTCCCCAGTGTTTTACCAAATCTGCGTTTGATAAAAACTTTAATGCCAAAGCGATTTCTATAAAGCCCAAAACCACTTTTACAGTATTTAACCAACCGCCAGATTTAGGTAAGGCATTTAACCATTTAGGAAACATGGCGAATAAAGTAAAAGGTAAAGCAAGTGCTAAACCAAAGCCACTCATACCTAAGGTTAACTGCGTGGCACCGCCATCGCTGGTTAAAGAGCTTCCTAGCAAAGTGCCTAAAATAGGTCCTGTACAAGAAAACGAGACAATGGCCAAAGTTAATGCCATAAAAAACACTCCTATTAAGCCACCAATACTATTGGCTTTACTATCTAAGGCTGCACTCCACGAATGCGGTAAGGTGAGTTCAAAATAGCCGAAAAATGAAAAAGCAAAAGCAATAAAAATGACAAAAAAGATAATGTTTAGCGTCACGTTTGTAGAAATGTTGTTCAGTATTTCTGGGTCTAAAGAATCTAACACATGAAATGGCAGACTTAATAAAAAGTAAATTAAAAAGATAAACACTCCGTACATAATCGAGTTTGCTAATCCTTTTTGTGCATTGCTGGCACTTTTGGTAAAAAATGATACCGTTAAAGGAATCATAGGAAATACGCAAGGGGTTAACAAAGCAATTAATCCGCCTAAAAATCCTAAAAAGAAAATACTCAGACTACTTTTTTCTTTAACGGTTTCTTGTTGGTATTTTTCTTGTCCCTTTATATTTAAACTAAGGGCTTTAGACTTTGCCATACTTTTAGCATCCAATTCTATGGTATTAAAAGTCGCTTCTACACTGCCGTCTAAGGCAGTTTTAAACTCATGCACCTCCGGTGGTAAACAGCGCTCATCGTCGCAAACCATAAACTCCACTTCAGAGTTTATCGTTTTTAAATTTTTATTTAAAACTTTTATTTTTTGTTTAAAGACCGCTTGATCTTCAAAGTACCTCACTTTCATGTCAAAAGCAGACTCAAAGACTTCTTTACTTTTAGATTCTGTGGTTTTTCCTTCTAATTTGTAGTTCGATTCTTGATCTTTAAAAGAAAATAAAGTCGGTACGGGACCATCTTCACTATCTAAAGCTTGTGAGTAAATATGCCATCCTTCATCTAGTTTTGCAACATACTCTATTT
>CALDCO010000012.1 GCA_937937185.1 uncultured Flavobacteriaceae bacterium | reverse complement strand
TGTTTTTTAGAAGGAAATTATTAAACACCAGAGGGCTTTTTTAAATTTCAATAGGCAAGTCTTTAAGGTTTGATTTATAAATCGCATCTTGAACAATTAAATTTTTAAGATATTTAGAAACCTCTGTTTCGAATGGTTTGTTGGAAAGGAGTTGGTTTACAAAATGTTTTTGCGTAATGTACACGCAGTCTCCAGCAAAGTTTATTTTTTTATACTCGTAGTGATGGTTGTTTTCTTTTTCTCCAAGCAATTTAACCGTTATCTTGCCATCTTCATATAATCTTAAACTACCTAAATTTCCTTCTATTAAGACCTCACCAAAAGTTAACCTTGGATCCTCGGCTGTTGTTTCATTAAACCGGTTAGCATCTAAAAAGCCCAACATGCCGTTTTTAAAACTAAAGTTAACCCAAGCAAAATCTTCACCTTTAATATTTTTATTTAGAGTTAATAGTTTTGCATATACCTTTTTAATGTCGCCTCCAAAACACCTGAAAACATCAATAAAATGAATGCCAGTTTCGTAAACTAAGAGCTTTTCCATTTCTCTAAAGTAAGGTTGCCTATTTATGTAGGCATCGTCTTGCCATCCATCTCCCATACGCATTCTTAAATTGATGGTATGTAGTGTATTACCAATCGTTTTTTTATCCAACAACTTTTTTAGTTCTCTATGCCAAGGTTGAAATCTAAAATTCTCATGTACCATCATTCGTACCTTCGCTTTTTCAATAAACGATACTATTTTTAAAGCGTCTTCATACGATGGTGCTAATGGTTTCTGGCAAATAATATTAACCTGGTGTTTTGCAGCAATGCGTACAAAATCCAGATGTGTATTAGGTGGCGTTATAATGTCTATAAAATCTGGTTGCTCTTTTTTAAGCATGATTTTAATATCATCATAAGCTTTTTTAAATCCGTATTTATTACATATTTTTTGGGCATTGGATAATGAAATGCCACAAACAGCAACTAGTTCTATTTCTGGTATACGCTTCCAGGCTTCATAATGAAAATGACTAAAATAGCCTGTGCCTATAGCAACACCCTTTAGTTTTTTCATAGTGTTTAATAGTCTAAATAATTTTTAGAAGGCTTCATTTTTAACCACATAAAAATAGCAAAAACATTTAGTACTGCACCTACAACAAAAAATAGAATGTTTGAACCTGTCCAGGCTAAAAGATATGGGAATAATAATGCCGTAATAAACGATCCTATATTTCCAGCCATATTCATAGTTCCAGAAATACCTCCAGAATGTTCTTTTCCTATATCTACGCAGAAAGCCCAAGAAGGCGGTAAGGTCATGTCTGCACCAAATATAGCAATACTTAAAAAAATAATCGCGCCTATAGCCGAATCCATATAAGTACTCCCCAGAAGTCCGATTGCAGCTAAAGCAAAGCCAATAATTGCAGGTAAGATACGAGAACGATTCCATTTCCCTTGTTTAAAGATGTTATCGATAAGCCAACCAGAAAACCAATTGCCAAAAGCACCGAAAACCAGAGGGATAGCCGTGTAAAAACCAGCTTCGATAGTATCTAATTGGTATTTGCTTCTAATATGAGGAAATAACCAGGTAAGTGCAAAAAAGAAGGTGAAATTACTACAAAAGTATTGCCCCATTGCCAACCACATGTTTTTAGATTTTAAGAGTTTGTTAAAATCAATTTTACTAGCCTCAAGAGTGGCGGTTCTTTCTTGTCTTGTCGATAAAATAAATTGTTTCTCTTCTTTAGAAATGCTATGGTGTTCTTCTGGATCATCTCTGAAGAAAAACCACCAAACTAGTGCCCAAGCAATACCCACGAATCCTAAAATGTAAAAGGTAACTTGCCAGCTGTAGCTGTCAATTAACCAGGCAACTAATGGTAAGGCAAAAGCGGCACCAAGACGCGATCCTGAAAAATTTATTCCTGTAACAATTCCTCTTTCTTTTAATGGAATCCAGTTGTAAATTGCTCGCGACATTCCTGGGAAAGCACCAGCTTCACCAGCGCCAAATAAAAACCTTACAACGAGTAAAGAAACAAAATTCCAAGCAAGACCTGTTAAAGCGGTAAAGGCAGACCATAGAGTAACTATGGTCGTAAGTACTTTCCGTGGGCCATGTTTATCGGCAAAAATACCAGAGGGCGTTTGAAAAAAGGCGTAACCTAATGAAAATGCAGCTAAAACCCAACCCATTTGTTTATCGGTTAATGCGAGTGTATTTGCAATAGGATCTTTAGCCACAGATATACATATACGATCTACGTATAAAAGTAGCGCTAATAAAAAGGTGCCAACGACCATGAAATAGCGCTTAGGGAAATGTTTTTTTTTCATTCTAAGTTTTTAATTATGTTATACAAGGTGTCTTTATGGCCAACATTACCTGGGAATATAATATAGCTTAAGTTTGGGAATTTAGAATTAGGGTCTAGTTGCCATACTGGCACTCCTTCGTGTAGTTGTCCTAGTACTTTAGCGGTTTTTACAGCAAGTGCTTTAGTTGCAATATCGCTAGAGGTTATTCCGCCTTTAGCTAAAATATATTTAGGTTTATGTTGCAAACATTTTATTACGCTAATTATACCATCTGAGACACGATTAACAATTTTAAGGCTTTCTGTTTTTGTATCACTCTTAATAACAGTTCTACTGGTGTACAATACAATGTTCTTGTTTTTTTGTTTAGCGACCTTATTTAGAAGCTTAGCTGTTTTACTAATTTCTTCATGAAACTTCTTTTCATCATTAACCATAGAGACATCTAGCTTTATAAATCTAGCCTCTAAATGTTCTTTTAAATAATTCAACTGTTCGTTTGTTTTTGGAACGTAAGAACCAATAATAGTAAGAGAAAACGAGTCTTTTGAATCGTTAATAATGTCATTTTTATCTAATTTTTTTCCAACCTTGATTCCAGTTATTGCATTCACAAAAGAAGCTGCAGTTCGATAAAGGATAGGTGTTTTAGATTGTAAACAGGCTAACGCCATCTGCTCTAAATGAAAGTATGCAGTAGCATTAACAATAATATAAGTGAAACTTGATTTTAAAATAGCGACAATTTTAGAGGGGCCTTTGTCTTCCAGTTGTGAAGTGGTAATGGCAATAATATTATTTTTATTGATGCTTCCTTTTCCTTTTTCTACCAACCAATCGCTCATATCTGATGCGCTATATCCAAATGTATTGTCTCTTGCAAATGGTGTTTCTCCAGCAGGAATAAAATCATTGCCTTCCTTTACATAATGTATGTTGTTGTATGTATATCGTCCACCTTCAAAAAAAGCAGGAACAATAAGATGTTTCGCATTTTTAAGGTTTAAACCTTTGGCCAATGCATTAACTTCGTTGGGATAGTGACCTCTAAGGGTCGAATCTCCTCTACTAATCACTAGAACCTCTTTATTGTATTTTTCAGAAAGTAATCTTAATAAAGCACCAATTTCTTGAGCGACTTGATTTGCTTTTGATGCAATCATACTTCGCGAATTGGTAAGAATAAAAAAAACAGGACTATTTAAAAAGGCGTCCTCAATGAGTTCAACATTCCAATTTGCGATAACGGGGACATTATTTACGGTTTGAGTCCCTGTAGGATCATCGTCCAAAACAACGATGGTTCTTGGGTTTTTTTTAAGTTCTTGTCTAATTAAAGACGAATTGCTAGGTATTGTATTTGCTCGCTCAATTTCTTGAAGAATAGTATTTGAAACCGCTTTTTTCATTACTCCTCAAAGGCAATGACTCGTGCTGGTGCACCATCGCCATTTTTTATTTTTAACGGTAAAGCAACTAGTGTTACTTTAGATTTAGAGAACGCTTCTAAATTGGTAAGACCTTCTATAATAATAATATCATTTCTCATTAAGATATGGTGAATTTCGGTAACTTCTTTAATGTTATTCACATCTGCTACAGATGGCGGTTCTACCCCTAACATATTAATACCTTTTTTACCAAACCAAAGGGCTAGCTCTTTACTTATTCTTGGAAGTTCATTTCTGTAAGCCGTAGTTCCTATTTTTTTATTCCACCCTGTGTGTAATAACAAACTGTCTCCTTTTTTTATGGTGTTAGAAACTGCATTTAAATGACGTATTTTAATTTCTTCTTTAGGAGCGATGTGCCTTAGGTCTACAATCCAAGCTTCACTTATTAGTCTATCAAGTGGTAACTCATCAATGGTTTGATTACTCACGTTAAAGTGAAATGGTGCATCCATATGAGTGCCGCTGTGCGAATGTAATTGAAGTGTTGAGGCATTCCAACCTTCTTTTTTAACGGTGCTAGCTGTTGTTATAGAAACTCCAGGCATTCCGTTATCAATAGTTAAGGTTAAATCTACTATATGCTTTCTTTTCATAAAACGATTAAACAGTCACTCTTTTTTCAGATGATATAAAAGAAGTAATGCTCTCTGTAACCTCATTGGTCGAAGCTGATCCCTTTAAATCTTTAGTTATTATATTTTTGCTCGTAGTGTAATTTACAGCTTCAAGGATATTTTTCGCAGCCTCTAATTCTCCAAGATGTTCAAGCATGATCGCTGCAGACCATATTTGCCCTATCGGGTTGGCTATGTTTTTACCTGCAATATCGGGTGCAGATCCATGTATGGGTTCAAACATTGAAGGAAATTTGTTTTCAGGATTAATATTACCACTTCCTCCTAATCCTAGACTCCCCATAATGGCACCTCCTAGGTCTGAAAGAATATCTCCTATCATATTAGTGGTTACAATAACATCAAAAAACTCAGGTTTTAATATAAAACTAGCAGCAGCATTATCAACATACATTTTGGTGTATTCTACATCTGGATAATCTTTAGAGACTTCTCCCATAACCTGATCCCAATAACCTAAAGTGTAAATTAAAGTATTGGATTTAGTAACATTAGTGACTTTACTTCTCCTTTTTCTAGCCAATTTAAAAGCATAATGTGCTATACGCTCAGTACCCAAACGCGTTACCATACTCGTATCTACTGCAATACCATTAGGGGTATTAGGATGCAAAATTTTTCCATTTTGCACGAATTCTCCTTCATTATTTTCTCTTAATATAACGAAATCGATATCCTTTTCAGTTTTATTGCGCAAAGGGCTTTTAATTCCAGAAAAAAGCTTAACTGGGCGATAATTAATATACTGTTCAAGAGAGTTTCTTACTTTAAAAGTGTAATCTTTTGCAGGAAGCCTATCGTCTACATTTGGCAAACCAACAGCACCAAAATAAATGGCATCAAACTTTTCTAGCTGTTGGATACCGTCTTTAGGCATAAATTCACCATGTTTTAAATAGTAACCCGCGCCCCAAGAAAAATTCTCCGTTTCTATATTAAAATTATATTTTTCGGCCGCAGCCTCTAAAACTAACACGCCAGCAGGTACAATTTCTTCTCCAATACCATCGCCATTTACAATCGCGATTTTGTATGTTTTATTCATATTTAAATACAATTATAATATTTTTGCGCAATTTTGCACAATAAGGGTTTGTGTTTTTTTTATTGAAAACAACTAATTTTAGTATATATTTGCAAATATAATTATTTTTATAACCTCAGAGTATACTTTTTTAAAAATATATTTGTGCAAATTTTTGCATTCAAATAAATTCAATAACATGTAATGACATTTAAGCCCAATTTAATATCACAAACAACATTAAAAGATATAGCAGAAGCATTGGGCATTTCTATTTCGACTGTATCTAGGGCTTTAAAAAATAACCCAAGAATAAGTAATAAGACAAAGGCAGCTGTTAAAAAAGTAGCCTTAGAATTAGGTTACAATTCTATATATCTTAACGATTTCCATAAAAAAGAACAATCAAATTTAATTGGTGTTATTGTTCCTAAGATCTCTTATCATTTATATGCCATGGCTATAAGTGGCATTGAAAGTGTGGCAGAAAAACATGGAATGCATATTATCGTTTGTCAATCTAATGAGTCTTATATGCGGGAAAAAAGCCTTGTTTTAGAGCTAATAAATGTTGGAGTAAGTGGTTTAATTGTTTCTTTGGCTAGTGAGACTAAAGATTTTTTACATTTTGAAAAACTAAGTGAACATGGCATACCTTTGGTTTTTTTTAATCGTAAATGCAACGAACTAGAAGCTCACAAAGTAACGATCGATAATAGGCAAGCTGCCCATGAAGCGGTTAACCATTTAATTAATATTGGCTGTAAAAAAATCGCATATTTGGGAGGCCCTGAAGTCTTGCAAATTAATCAAGATCGCATTCAAGGCTATTACGATGCGTTAAATTCGGCAGGTATAAAAAAAGATAAAAACCTTGTTGTATACAGTAAGTTTGATAAAGAAAGTACATTTACAGCAGCTCGAAAATTACTGTACTCCCCAAACTATCCAGATGGTATTTTAACCTTTAGTGATCAAATTGCGATAAGTGTCATGTTAACAGCCAAAGAACGAGGTATTGTTATGCCAGAACAATTATCTGTTATAGGCTTTAATAATGAACCCGTAAGCGAGCTTTTGGAACCTTCGCTAACCAGTATTAATCAGCCCGGTTTTGAAATGGGAAAACAAGCTACTAAGCTATTGCTCCAATCTGTCGAGGATCCAGTACATCCCCATGAGAAAAAAATCTTAAAATCGGTTTTGGTAATTCGTAATTCTACTAACAAAAATAAAACCATTTAAAATTTTTATCTAATGAATAACTTGTATAATATACCTTATTGCAGGTATAAAAATTTATACTACTTACTAACATTTATCACCTCTTTTTTAAAATTAAGTGCTCAAGACATTAAACAATTTCAGGAAGCGAATGGAATGGTTACGGTAGAAGCAGAGTACTTTTACAAACAAACAAAAACTGAAATTCGTAAATGGTATACGATTGCTTCAGGATTTAATAATGAAGTTAAAAAAACAGATACGACCATACATGTTACGAATGCTAGTAAAAAGCGGTACATAGAGGTGCTCCCTGATACGCGAGTTACTCACGACGATAAATTAATAAAAGGCATTAATTTTTCTAATGTGCCTGGTAAAATGGCAATTGTACATTATAAGGTTAATTTTTCTAAACCCGGGCGATATTACATCTGGGCACGCGCCTATAGCACTGGTAAGGAAGACAATGGGGTTCATGTAGGGTATAATGGCTTATGGCCAGAATCTGGACAAAGAATACAATGGTGTGAAGGCAAAAATGCTTGGACATGGAGTAATCGACAGCGAACCCTAGAAAAGCATTGCGGTGTGCCTGGGTTGATATACTTAGATATTAATGAAGCAGGCTTACACGACATTCAATTTAGCATGCGAGAAGATGGTTTTGAATTTGACCAATGGATTATGACTACAGATAAAAATTTTAATCCTAATCGTAAAAATAAAAAAAAAGTTGCCCTTAAACCCTCTCTTTTAAATACCATAAATGAAATTGAACCACAAGCTATTGTTCTTAGAGCTCATGATTTTAAAAATAAAAAAAATGAGTTTTACAAAGACAAGTCATGGTTGGCTATAAATCCTGAAAAATATAACCTTGCAGAAGCATCAATAGCGTTTAATGGCCCATCAGGTAGCTACGATATTATTCTATTTACAATAGGAGAAAACGATGGACGTTCACTATACAGTTTAGTGCATAATGATTTTGTATCCCAACCCTTTAGAACACCTCTTAGTAGTGTTCCTTTTGAAGAAGGGCTTTCTTTTACTAAAACATTCGAAAATATAAAACTAAAAAACAAAGACCTATTGGGCTTAAGAGTAATTCCTAAGAGTAGGGATGGTAAAGAATTTTCTAGAGGACGATGGAGTGGAATGGTTTTGGTAAAGGCAGGTACTTCTAATGCATTAATTAAAAAAGTAAAAAAGGAATTAGCGGCTCAAACCAATATGGTTATAACAGGAGAACTTAAAAAATGGCATAAAGTGACCCTTACCTTTGATGGGCCATTAACTTCTGAAGATGCAACATTTAACCCGTTTATGAACTACAGGTTTAACACCTTGTTTTTACATAAAACATCTGGTAAAAAATATTTAATTCCAGGGTATTATGCCGCAGATGGTGATGCGGGGCAAACTTCAGCAAAATCCGGAAATAAATGGCGCGTGCACTTTGCTCCCGATGAAGTTGGGGAATGGGTCTATAGTGTGGATTTTAGAAAAGGTAATTGGACAGCAGTGAGTAGTAAAGAAAAGAGTGGTTTAAGTGGCGCTTATATGGATGGTGCTACTGGAACGTTTACCATTGAAAATACAGATAAAAAAGGAAGAGATTTTAGAGGAAAAGGCCGATTGCAGTATTGCGGAGAACGGTATTTAAAGTTTTCTGAGACTGGGACTTATTTTTTAAAGCAAGGACCAGATGCCCCCGAGAATTTCTTATCGTATGTAGATTTTGATGGAACATACCATAATGATGGCCACAGAGACGATTTAGTTAAAACTTGGCAAGCCCATTTTAAAGATTGGAAAAAAGGGGATCCTACATGGCGAAATGGTAAAGGAAAATCAATTATAGGAGCCCTTAATTACTTGGCATCTAAGGGGCTTAATTCTGTCTCTTTTTTAACTAATAACATTATGGGAGATGATAAAAACGTATTTCCATATATCGATTATAATACTTATGACCGTATAGATGTCTCAAAAATGGATCAATGGGAGCTTTTATTTAGTCATGCGCAAAAATTAGGTCTTTTTCTGCATTTTAAAATGTTTGAAGACGAAAACCAAGGGCTTTTAGATAATGGTGGATTAGGAGCACATAGAAAACTTTATTTCCGTGAATTAATAGCCAGATTTGGTCATCATTTGGCTTTAAATTGGAACTTGTGCGAAGAAAATGGAGAATGGTTACAGCGACATGTTACACCGCCTCAGGATGCAGCACAAAGACTTGCTATGACGCATTATTTTAAAGAAAATGATCCTTATAGACATCATTTAGTAATACATAACGGCATACCTTATGATGATCTTTTAGGTTCAGATAGTGGTCTTACAGGGCCTTCTTTGCAAACTCATAAATCTGATTTTAGTGAGGTTCATAAAAAGACTTTACACTGGATAAACGCCTCTAAAGCATCTGGTTTTCCTTGGGCCGTTGCTGTTGATGAGCCTGGGGATGCACAACATGCACTGCTACCAGATAAAGAGAATCCTAATCATGATTTGGCTAGAAGAAATGCGCTATGGGGAACTTTAATGGCTGGTGGTTGGGGTAACGAATGGTATTTTGGATATAAACATGAGCATTCCGATTTAAGTTGTCAAGACTACAGGTCGAGAGATTTATTTTGGGATCAGGCAAAAAATGCGATTAATTTTTTTCATGATAATGCCATTCCTTTCTGGAAAATGGAAAGTAGAAACGATTTGGTTGGTAATTTTGAAAACTCTAATACCGTTTATTGTATGGCCAAGGAAGGCGAAATTTATGTTGTTTATTTAAATGCTGTTACTACTGCCAATTTAAATCTTTCTAAGCAAAGCGGTAAATACGAGGTTTCATGGTACAATCCTAAATTGGGCGGCTCTTCGCAAAAAACAATGAAAATAAAGGCAGGAAAGATGGTCCGCCTTGGAAATCCTCCTGAAATAAAGCAAAAAGATTGGGTAATAATTATAAAAAAAATAATTTAATAAATGACAAAAGCTTAAAAAATGGCAATAGGTTTAACATAACTTTGCTTAATTTTTTCTTGGTTTTTTTATGTTTGTAAAAAAAGAGTCAGTAAAAGTTGCCGATTTTACTGTATTCAAAAGAAAGCGCTGTAATTTATGGGGTAAAATCTTGTTAAAAAGATCTTGTTATTCAAGTCATAAACTAGAGTAAGCAGGTATTGGTCTAGCTTTAAGAGGTGTGCTTTTGTTCATAATAAAAAATGATTGTGCCGCTTTATAAGAGCGCCAAGTGAAATGGCTGCTAAAGGTGAGGAAAATGCTAAACAACTAAGAAATATAGTTCCAAATGTTTTTGTATTTACTCATTTGTCTGTAGGTTTCTAAAATAACAGCATTATGGGGTTGCCCAAGCGATGGGTCTTTTGCTAGAAGTTGTTTTGCATGGTACCGCGCCTGTTCTAGTATGTCGTTATCTTTAATAATATCGGCAATGCGAAGGTTTAAAATACCACTTTGTTGTGTGCCCATAATATCTCCCGGACCACGAAGGCGTAAATCTACTTCAGCAATTTCAAAGCCATCGTTAGTACGAACCATAGTTTCTAAGCGTGTTTTGCTGTCGTTTGAAAGTTTATGACTCGTCATGAGGATGCAATAACTTTGCTCTGCGCCACGACCAACTCTTCCGCGTAATTGATGTAATTGAGACAAACCAAAACGTTCAGCGCTTTCAATAATCATAACAGAAGCATTAGGCACATTTACGCCAACTTCAATAACAGTAGTCGCGACCATAATATTGGTTTCTCCCTTAACAAAGCGTTGCATCTCATAGTCCTTATCGCTAGGTTTCATTTTGCCATGAACAATTGATATTTGATATTTAGGTGCGGGAAAATCTCGGGCAATACTTTCGTAACCATCCATAAGGTCTTTATAGTCCATTTTCTCGCTTTCTTGTATTAGCGGATACACAATATAGACCTGTCTTCCTTTGTCGATTTCGTCTCTCATAAATTTGAAAACTTTAAGTCGGTTTGAGTCGTAGCGATGCACTGTTTTTATAGCCTTTCTTCCAGGCGGTAATTCGTCGATAACTGAGAGGTCTAAATCGCCATAAATAGACATGGCTAAAGTACGAGGAATGGGAGTGGCGGTCATTACTAAAATGTGAGGAGGGGATGTGTTTTTTTTCCATAATTTAGAGCGCTGTGCTACCCCAAAACGATGTTGCTCATCGATCACAGCAAGACCTAAATTTTTAAATTTTACTTTATCCTCGAGCAATGCATGTGTGCCAATTAGGAGGTTTAGTTCGCCATTTTCCAATGCTTCATGAATTTTTTTTCGTTCTGAAGTTTTACTTGAACCAGTTAGTCTTTTTATACTGATATTTAACGATTTACATAAGTAAAGTAATCCGTTATAGTGTTGGACTGACAAAATTTCAGTCGGTGCCATTAAGCACGCTTGAAAACCATTGTCAAGTGCTATTAACATTGACATTAGCGCAACTATTGTTTTTCCAGAACCCACATCGCCTTGTAAAAGGCGATTCATTTGCGCATTGCTTCCTAAATCATGACGAATTTCTTTGAGCACTCGTTTTTGGGCGTTAGTAAGTTCGAATGGTAAATGGTCTTTATAAAACGAATTAAAATGCGCACCAACGGTTTCAAACGGGAAGCCTTTTATTTTTGATTTATGAATTAAATTTTTTAAAATGAGTTGTAATTGAATGTAAAATAATTCTTCAAATTTCAACCTAAATTCAGCCTTAAAAAGGGCATCTAAATTTTGAGGAAAATGAATGTTAAAAAGCGCTTCAGATTTTGAAATTAATTGTAGGTTTTTGAGTAGTTTTTCCGACAAGGTTTCAGCAAATTTTCCTTTGGTTTCCAAAAATAAATTTTGCATAATTTTTGTCATTACGCGATTGGTAATGCCTTTATTCAATAATTTTTCTGTGGAGGGATAAATGGCCTGCATGGCACTTCGTAAATTGCCATCATGTTCGGTTTTTAATTCAATATCTGGATGCGGAATATTGAATTTTCCATTAAACCAATTTACTTTCCCAAAAACAACATAAGGGGTATTTAGTTTCAAGCGTTCGCGTATCCATTTTTGACCCCTAAACCATACAAGCTCTATAGTCCCTGTTTCGTCTTTAAAAGTAGCAACCAATCGTTTTCCTCTTTTTTGGGCAACCTCACGAAATTTTATAATCTCACCAATAATTTGAATGTCGGCAGCGTTTTTTTGTAAGCTATTAATTTTATAATACTTCGTGCGGTCTAAATAACGGTTAGGAAATAAATTTATAAGGTCTTGATAGGTGTAAATACCTAATTCCTTACGAAGCAAATCTGCTCGATTTGGCCCGACACCCTTTAGATAATCAATAGGAGTTTGAAGGTTGGTATTCATAAAGAACGAAATTAAGGGATTTAATTTTCGATACAAAATTGCGAAAAAAACAATTATGACCCATTTGACCCAAACGGCGTTTATTTCTTCTCAATACTGTTTTGCTCTAGTGTAGTTAAATTCATTAACGTTAATACATAATATCCCTTAAAGTTTTATTAACCAAGAAAAAGGCATCAAAAAACAACAATAGATTTCTAGCTAAGCAAGAAATTTACGTATTTTGGCTTAGCCTTTGCTATTGTCTATTTATGAAATACATTTTATTAGTATTAGCTTGTTTTATATGCCTTTCCGCGAAAGCGCAACAAACAGATTTTGTTAATTTTAAAAACTGTAGTGCTCATATCACTTTTCAGCTAGAAGAAAATAGAGTTATAGGAGAAGTAAACTACAGCTTCGATATTCTCAGGCAAACAGACTCTATATTTCTAGATGCTAAAAATTTTAAATTTTCGGAAGTCACCCTAAATGGGGCGATAGTACCCTTTGTTAATGATGGAAAAAAACTTTGGGTTAAAAATAAATTTCAAGTCTCGAAAGGGCATCTAATTTCATTTAAATACCAAGTTCTACCCAAAAAAGCACTGTATTTTATTAATAAAAATCAGCCGGAAATACAAATATGGACGCAAGGTCAAGGCAAATACACGAGTCATTGGTTACCGAGTATCGATGATATGAACGATAAAATAGAGTTTGATATAGCGATCACTTTTAATAAGCATTACAAGGTTTTGGCAAATGGTGCACTTATTAAAAAAGAAGAAGGCAAAGAAAATACGAGGTGGTATTACAACATGCAAAAACCAATGAGTAGCTATTTGGTAGCTTTAGCCATTGGAAAATACCATAAGAAAATAGAAACCTCTAAGAGCGGAATTCCTCTGGAGATGTATTATTATCCCGAAGATTCTGCCAAAGTTGAGCCTACTTATCGTTATACAAAACGGGTATTCGATTTTTTAGAAGAAGAAATAGGAGTCCCTTACCCATGGCAAAACTATAAGCAAGCACCAGTAAAAGATTTTTTGTATTCTGGAATGGAAAATACGAGCCTCACCATTTTCTCAGACGATTTTATGATCGATGAAATAGCGTTCCCCGATAAGAACTATGTGAATGTTAACGCACATGAACTCGCACACCAATGGTTTGGCGATTTAGTAACTGAAACTTCAGGGACGCATCATTGGTTACAAGAAGGTTTTGCAACCTATTATGCGCTTTTAGCAGAAAGAAAAGTGTTTGGGGACGATTACTATTATTGGAAACTATACGACGTTGCGCAGCAACTTTTAATGCAGGATAAGTCTGGAGATGGTACTTCGCTTTTAAATCCCAAATCGAGCAGCTTAACTTTTTACCAGCGTGGCGCGTGGGTTTTAAATATGCTGAAAGAAAAAATAGGAGAGCGACATTTTAAAAAAGCAGTAAAAAACTATTTAAAAAAATATCAGCTTAAAAATGTAACCACTACTAATTTTATAGAAGAGGTAGAGAAAGTGTCTGGAAGCGATTTAAAGGCGTTCGTCAATGATTGGATAATAGCAGAAGCATTTCCGTTTGATAAAGCAATGGAAAACTTAAAAAAGCGCTCAATATTCATTCAAGAATATTTAATGGTAGATTGTGCTGTAAAGACTTCAAAATGCGAGTATTATATAGATTCTGGAGCTTCAGACAAGGCAAGAGCGAAAGTTATCGCTCAAGTTCCAGATAAAATCACTAAAAATGTATTTAAAAGTAGTTTAGAGGTAAGACAAGCCATTGCAAAATCATTAAAACAAATTCCAGAAAGCTTAAAACAAGAATATGAGTCCTTACTTCATGATAAATCCTATATAACCATTGAAGCCGCCTTGTATAATCTATGGATAAATTTCCCTGAAGATAGAGCAAAGTATTTAGATGAAACTAAAAATATATTTGGTTTTAATGATAAAAATGTAAGATTTTTATGGTTAATTTTAGCACTAAATACCGAGGGCTATAAAAATGAAAGTAAATCGCTTTTTTACGACGAATTAGTGGGGTATACAGCAGCGCATTATTCTGTTGAAACGCGACGTAATGCCTTTTCATATTTAAAGACTTTAGACGCGTATAATAGAATGGCTTTGAGTAATTTATTGGAGGCGTCTAAGCATCATGTTTGGCGTTTTAAAAAATTTGCAAGGGCATTACTTGAAACCCTATCGCAGAATGAAACGTATAAATTAATCATTGAGGAATTAAAGAAATAGTTAATTTTGCTCAATTATTTTTAATAAAACATAACTCTTTTTTAACCGATACTTTAAAATTAGGTAAGGTTTTTAATTTTAAAGGAGAACTTAAATTAAAAAACAGATTATAATTAGTGAAAGCATTAGTGATTTCTGGGGGTGGAAGTAAAGGCGCATTTGCAGGTGGTGTAGCGCAATATCTTATTGAGCAGGAACGCAAAAAATACGATATGTTTTTGGGTACTTCAACAGGGAGTTTATTGGTACCTCATTTGGCGGCAAACGACATTGGTAAGCTATACGATGTGTATACTAATGTTAATCAAAAAACAATTTTTAATATTAACCCTTTTATTATTAGAAAAAAAGGCGATAGAGAATATGTTTCTATTAACTTTTTTAATTCTCTGGTTCAATTTATAATGCGAAGAAGAACTTTTGGGGAAAGTAAAGCATTGCGACGCCACATAAAAAAAAGCTTTACTAAAGAAGAGTTCGAAAAAATAAAATCGACTAAAGAGGATGTGGTTGTCACCGTTGCTAACTTGTCTAAAAACAGGACAGAATATAAATCTATTAATGAATTTGACTATGATGAGTTTTGTGATTGGATTTGGATTTCTTGTAATTACATTCCATTTATGTCATTGGCAAAAAAAAATGGATTTGAATATGGCGATGGCGGTTTGGGTTGTGTTATTCCAATACGAGAAGCAATTAAAAGAGGGGCTACAGAAGTCGATGCGATTATTTTAGAGAGTGAAGGATTAGATTATAATAAAGTATTAGGTAAAAATCCTTTTTCTTTAATTATTAACCTTTTTGGACATTTAATAGATCAAATAGAGAAGGGGGATATTGCCATCGGGAAATTAGCAGCTAAGCATAGAGATGTTAAACTTAATTTATATTATACGCCTACCAAACTTACTGAAAACTCTCTCGTTTTTAATAAGAAATTAATGGAAAAATGGTGGCTTGAAGGTTTTGAATATGCAGAAACCAAACATAATAGAGGACAAACCATGAATGAGTTAAAGGTGGATGATTAAGCACTTTTTTACCCTTTTTAATAAGAGCAATTCCTTATAAATTTTGTCAAGCTGACGAGCATTAGCGTCTATCTTATAATATTAAAAACAGGTAAGATTCAGAAATAAATTCTAGTAGGACACTAAAAACACAATAAGTTAAAAAAATGATATAAGGTTCACTTTTAATTCCAAATTTTACTTACTTCATTTCTAACAAAAGAAATTGCGACATTGGTCGGAGAAGTTTTTTCCATCATTTCGGTTAAAACGACTTCTCTTAACTTATCTGCCGAATTTGTTTTTTCAGACATTGAAGCCTTTCTAATTAATTGAATGACTGCGTTTTTAGTTGTATTTATGGTGTTCCAACAATCATCACTAATATAGATTTGTTGCGATAAATTGTGTTCATATTCTTGTTCTATATTCTGAATTAATAAATTCTCGTAGTGTTCTTTATCATTAGAAATAGGAGGGACTCTTATTAAAAGCTTGTTTGGCGAAATGCGTTCTAAAAATAAGACCATGCGCTCATAAGCTTGCAAACGAGTGGGTAAGGCTTCAGATTGAAGGTCTTTGCTTATAATATGATCTCTTCTGTGGTCTTCATTTTTAACATGTTCTTTAAAGAAAAAATAAGCGATTACTCCAACAATGAAAGTCGGTACTATAGCAAGAGTAACGAGGATAATGGTTTCTGTATTCATATATTAACAGTTAGGTGTAATGCAACAAACTTAATTCGTTTTTAATTGTTGCGCAAGTTTTGTTTAATACTAATAAAAACGAAGTTTTCTAATTTAAACCACTTCAGAAAGAAGGGCGTGTTTAAAAACGAATCGTATATTAATTTAGTCTTGCCTCTCTGTCTTTTTAATTTATAATGAGCATATTAATTTAATGTGAGTTCGACATGAAAAAATTTACGTCAGTCATTGATTTTCGATAGAAAATGGTATCGTAGACCAATAAATTTTCAATCAAGAGCCTAATTTCGATACCATTTTCTTCGTTTCACATTTAAAAATCACTCAATTTGACGGCTTTTTCATTCTAAATTCTTAGATCGAAATCACGTTAATTTAAATCTATTTTCTAACTAAACAGCATTCATTTTACTGCATTTACAGTAGTTAAGATTATATATGTGTAATAGGATTAAGGCTATGGTTGGGACATAAATTAAGTAATTATTTAGACCAAACCATTCTAATTTTTCATTAATTATTATTATTAATAATGCCAACCAACTAATCCATAATAAAGGTTTAATAAAATTATTCGAGGTTTTTTTAGTGGTTTGGTAAATGGCATATAAGGAAACCATTAAGAAAAAATAATCCATAAACTGCCACCATAGTTGTGTTTCTTGGTTACAAGTAATAGCGCAACTTTGAGCAATAAAAAGAAAAGGAGTAGCCATGCAATGTATAAGACATAATGCACTAGAAATGGCACCAATAGTATCTGATTTTTGTTTTATAAGTATCATTTATATTGTATTACAATAATTAGCTATGACGATATTAAAAAGTAGCCATAGGTTTAATTATCAAGAGAAATATTTTTTGTTTTTTAAAATGGCAATGCCTGTTAAAAATAAAATAATGAGAACCATATATATCGTATTTTTAAATAAACTAAATCTATTTTGAGATTTAAAATATTCAGGTTTATAACCTTCCCAATTAACAGCAGTTGCGCTTAAATTATCGAAAATTTTAGGATAAAATTGCAAGCGAATAGCTTCATGGAATTTTGTGGTTGCATTTAAAAACGCTACTTGATCGCTTAAGCTCGTATTAGCTATTTCATTCATCGATAATTGTACCTGTAATGGCGGGAAAAATTGAGAAATCGCTTTGCTTAATGTTTCTCTTTTATTAATTTTTAGGTACATGGCCTCTCGCTCTAGTTTTGACTCATCATCTCCCATTTGCTGCATGGCATAATACCATAACCATGAGAAACCTTTATCTTTTATACCGTATTTAGTAAATTGAGGATAGTGTTTATAAAATTTTTCTAAAGTTTCTTTTTTATCGGTATCCCATTTTTTATGATATTCATCTCTTTGCTTTATAGTCATAGCAAAAGTGTCTTCAATAGGGTAGGCATTGGTTATGTAATTATTTACCAAAACAGGTAAGAAAACAACGAGTATTAACCAACTGGTTAATAATACTAAGGCATTAATATTAGATGACTTTCTTAGTAGAATAACAAAAAAGCACACGGCAAACCAAAACAGTAGATACAAATAACTAATGGATATTATGTACAGAAAATTCATACTAAAAGGAATGCCTAAAACGAATTTAGTTAGTAAAAATAATAGCGTTAAAACGAGGAAAATAAAAATGAGCCTTATGGATAGTTTTACTAATAAAAATTTGAAAGTAGATGGCCCTTGAATCGTGACCATTTTCCAGGTTCCTTTTTCTTCTTCTTCAGATAAAATATTAAAGGTTAAGGCAATAATAACCAAAGGAAAAAGAAAAATAATTAGGAAACTAAGATCTAAGTTTCCTACGTGTAAACGCATTGGGTTTACTAAATCGGTATCATATTTTTGTCCTTCAAGATTTAAAATGGTCACATTTTGAATGTGCAAATTTAAATCGCTTTGTCCTATAGAAATTCCTGCTAAGGGATTTATATTTTTAATAAAAGAAAATTTTAAATAGTATAACAAAAGGCCTAAATCGTCTTTATGAAGAGTCGTTTGCGTTTCTATATGTTTTTGTTGTTGTTCTATTGTTTTTTCAATGGCAATTTGCTTTTGATTAAGAAATTGTTTTCCTGTGCTAATACTTAGAATCCCTAAAACTATAAGTATTCCAAAAGCCAATACGACTGTTTTTGTTCTAAAAAACTGTTTAATCAATAAAATGTACATCATTGTATAATTTTAAAGCGACTAGAAAGTTTACTAATAATTATGAATGCTAAAACGACCCAAATAAAAAGTGTTATAATGGCAAACAGTTGATTAGCTAAGGTTTTATTTATAGGGAGGTATTTGTAATTAAACACTGGTAACGATTTCCAATGCGCTTTGTTAACCACATGAATCTTACCCTCACTACTTTTTGCATTGTTGCTAATAAATTTCATTTGCAAATCGTTCATGTATTGCGATTGTTTGTACCTGTAACTTTCTGTTTGCGATAAGAAATTCACATAAGTATCAAAATCGGTTCCAGATAAACTCATTGATAAATTCTTAATGACTAAATAAGGGTTTAGCCATACCAAACCGTTGGTAATACTATTCTGCTTTCGATAGGTTTCAATTAATTTTTGATACTGATTTTTATAAATAATTGCAGATTGCTTTTCACCTTTACTCATTAAAAAACCACTGTAATTAAATGGTAAGTCCTTTATATCGGTAACGTTATTGGCTTTTAGGATAGAATCTCGTACGCTATTAAAATACGGGTCGTTAGGATTATGACTATCCCCTTTTTTTGTCACTTCTGCTTCTACAGCGGCTTTAAACTCTATTTTTGAAAGATTAGGGTGCATTGCATTTCCAACAACTTGAGCTGTTTTAGGAATAATTATAAAGAACAACAACCAAATGCCCAATAAGCTAATTAATGCTTTATTGGAGTTTTTACTCCTAGCAGAGAGTATTACCGTAATACAGCTTAACATGATATAAAATAGAAGATAACTCATCGTTATTAATAGAGACCGAATAACTATTGCACTATTTGCCGTTTCATTATTTATAAAAGAGAGGCTCCATAGCGATAATAAGGCTGGAATAAAGAAGAGTGACGACACCAAAAACAAACCTAATGATTTGCCTAAAAGGATTTCTTTTATTTTGGCACCTTGAATATGAATAATCTTTAATGTCCCATTTTCTCTTTCGAAAGTAATAGACGAATAGCCTATAAAAAATATAATTAAGGGTAAAATTAACTGCAGCATCATGGCGATATTTAAATCTCCAAAACGAACCAAACCTGTAGATAAACTGGCCTCAGAAAAATTAGCTGTATGTTGCTTATGCGCTTCCAAAAAAATAGAATTTCCGGTATAACTTTCTATCCCAGAATCGAAAATACTTAAGGGGTGTTGTAACCGAAAGGCAAAGGACCCAAAATGAGCCATTCTATGTGGATGTTTATCTGGATTATCTTCCCAACTTTGTCTGGATTTTTCTTGATGATGCTCAACGGCATGATGATGCTTTTCAAAAGCACGCCAACTATTTATGGTGATGTATGTTAAAGTCGCTAAAAAAATAAAACAAAGCATTAAAAGACCTTTGTTACTAAAGGCCTTTTTAAAGGATTGCTTTGCTATTAAAATAACAATTTGCTTTTCCATGTATTAAAATTTATACGTGGCATTTAATAAAATGTTTCTAGGAGCTCCTGGGCCTAACCTGGAAGGATTAAGACCACCTAACCAATACGTGTCATTAAATAAGTTGTTAAATTTAACTGTTAATTGCATGCCTGTATTATTTGGCTTGTAAAATATAGCACCATCAAATACCGTATATTCTGGTAATAATACTCTATCGGTATTATATGTAGGATTGTACCAAGTAAATCTTTCGGCTACATATTGCGCACCTAAACCAATGCCAATACCTTTTAGGGTTTTACCCATAAAATCATAACGTCCCCAAAAATTTCCATTGTGCTTTGGAGCACCACCAATTGGCTCTCCAATAAAATCTTCAATAGCATCATCTACAATTTCAGCATCATTAAAGCCATAAGATAATATAAGTTGAAAGTTTGGCGCGACGTACCCAGAAATATCCATTTCAAAACCTCTGCTGCGTTGTTCGCCCCTTGTCGTTAAGTTATCAAAATCAAAGGTATCTCCCAGTAAAATATTTTTTTGAGAGATATCAAAAACAGCAAGGTTTGCAAATATTTTACCATTTAAGAACTCTCCTTTAGCACCTACTTCTAATAAACTACTTTCTAAAGGATCAAAGCGTCCAGGAGAAGCAGACCAAAAGAAACCTTCGGCAGTTGGTGATAAGGATACCGTATTGGTATGAGGCTGAAACCCTTCCAAATAAGTAGCATAAGCACTAATTTCATTGGTTATTTCATAAGTTAAACCTACTCTCGGTACAAAAGCATTGGTTTTGAATTCTTCTTCATTTCTTCCTTCATAATCAAAAATATCGGTGAACCACTCGTACCTTAAGTTTACTAAAGTCGAAAACTTTCCAACCTTAAATTGGTTTTGAAAATAGACCCCATTGGAAGTCGTTAGGTTTGCAGGAATTTCGAATTGCGAAATCACATAATTATTCGTATTTCTAACGCCGTTAAAAGGATTAGATAAATCTAAATGTGGTACAACAGGAACTAGTAAACCATCGGTTGTTTGCTGAAAATCATTTGGATCACTTGTGCCTGGTCTAAATCTAGCAGCAGACCCATCATTTAACAAATAATTTCTTGCACTATTTGCACCTCCTGTTTTTCTTTCCCAACTCGATGCATCAAATCCTACTAACATTTTATTTATAATGTTATCTTTTTTAATGTCGTAATTAAAATACGTACTTAAATTATCAGTATTCCAATCTTGTTGTCTTTCGGCATATCGCATTGCTATTAAATTAGGAACAACATTTCCATCAATATCGTAAGCTTGGCGAAATGCGTCTGCTCTATGCTCCTGTAAATCTTCATCCCAAGTTTGTTTCATAAACTGAGCATTGAAACCAAAGTTTTTAGTAAATTTTTTACTAAAACTTGTCATAAATATGAGTTCTCTCGTTTTGTAAAAGTCGTTAGTTGCACCTGGATTTAAAGTAATTGGTGTACTAAACGGATCATAATTAGCATCAACAGCATCAAAAATGGGTTGTCCTCTATCCACATTACCTTCAGCATTATTATATATCATTTCTACATTAAGTGATGTTTTGTCATTGGGAATATAACTTAATGAAGGCGTCACTAAAATAGCATTATTATCTACGACATCTCTAAATGAACCGCCCTCTTGAACTGCTGCATTGAAACGATATAACAAGGTTTTGGAATCATTTAGAGGACCTGTAAAATCGGCAGTAGTTCTCAATGTCCCAAAACTACCTGCCGCAACTGAAACTTCATTACGCTTTTCAATTAGTGGTTTTTTAGTGACCATATTTACGGTTCCACCAGGATCTGCACTAGAAAAGGTTACAGAAGACGGTCCTTTAATAACTTCTACACGTTCTAAGTGTGAGGTAATGGGTTGAAGGAAATAGTATTGCCGTGTGCGCATGCCATTTAGTATTTGTCCATCGTCTGCTTGGGTAATACCACGAATATTATAATGATTGTACAAGCCAGTAGCAGAAACGTTACTTACTGTTTTTACGGCGTCTGGTAATTGAAACGCTAGACGATCGCTTATGAGTTCTTTGGTTACCGTTGCTACTGCCTGGGGTAATTCTTTGTTTTTTATTGCTACTTTAGTTGCCGAAAACGAGTAATCACTGTTATAATCTTGACGTTTTCTACCTATGACTTCTACCGATTGTAGGGACTCTATAGCGTCTGTAAGAGTAATTAATCCTAAGTCTGTATTTTTAGTAAAAGGGTCATAGCCAATAAAAGTAATGCGAATAGTATAGGTGTTACTCTTTCCTATTTCAATACTGAAATTTCCATCCCCATCTGTTGTTGTTCCTTTTTGTTGTTCTAACTCATTTGTTAAAATGACATTAGCCCCTTCAATAGCTAAGTTATTAGTATCTGTAACTTTACCTGTTAGTGTTGATTGGGAATAACTTAATTGCACTATTATTAAAAGAATAGTGAACATGGTATTTTTAAAATTCATTGCTTTTTTTTGAATTAGTTTAAATGGTTTTTATGTATAACTCTTGAAGTTCTTGAGCGGTTATATTATTAGAATTCGTAGTATGTACTATACGGCCTTCTTTCATGATTCCAATTTTAGAACCAATATTAACGGCATTAAAAATATCGTGAGTGGCCATAAAAATGCCTACTCCTTTTGCAGATAGGGCTTTGCATATTTTTGCAAATTCTACAGAAGCTTTGGGGTCTAAACCAGAAGTGGGTTCATCCATAAGTATGAAGGAGGCGTTTTTTGCGAGTGCGACTGCTATTCCAACCTTTTGTCTCATGCCTTTCGAGTACGTTGATAGCTTTTTTTGATACGCATCTTCTTGCAAGTTTACTTGCTTTAGAAAACCAATCAGTTCCTTTTTCTTATAACTAAAACCAGCTAATCGACTAAAAAAATCTAGATTTTCAATACCAGATAAGCTACTATATAGTTGTACGGTTTCAGGAATATAAGCTATTGAGTTTTTGGAAAATTTATTTTTACTTACAGAGGCATTATTAATTAATGCTTCACCAGAAGTAGGCTCTAATAACCCTAAAAAAATATTTATTGTCGTTGTTTTACCAGCTCCATTTTGTCCAAGCAAACAAAAAATCTCTCCTGATGAAACGGTAAAACTAAGGTCTTTAATGGCTAATTTATCATTAAACCGTTTACTCAATTTTTTGGCTTCTAACATTATGGTCTTTTATTGTTTTTGTCTCAATTAGGTCACAGTGCACTAGTTTTTAAAAAAAAATTGGCCTTTCAAATCTGTTTTTGTTCTAAAAGTAAAAACACCACTCAATAAGATTTAAAAGGCTCAATTTTCGATTTACTAAAAATCTATAATAATGCAATTCAGTTGCAAATGTAATTAAATTATTAACTAATGCAACTTAGTTGCATTAACTTTTTGCTATATTTGTATTATGGGTGTTATAAGAAAAACAAGATCGGTTACATTGCTGCTTAATGAGTTCGAAAAGCGTTCTAGTGCTATTGCTGTAATTGATTTGATAGCGTGTTTAAGTTCGAAAATGAATAAAACAACTATTTATCGTGTTTTAGATAAGCTTGAAGAAGATAAAATTTTACACTCATTTCTTGGGAAAAATGGGAATAAATGGTACGCCAAATGTCATGGCTGTTCTGTTTCAGGGCATCAAGATGCGCACCCTCATTTTCAATGTTCAGATTGTGGTAAGGTAGATTGCTTGCCAACAAATATTCTTATTCCTGAAATTCCAAATCGTAAAGTAGATGTTTCGCAGGTATTGTTGCAAGGAAAATGTAATGAGTGTTTTGTTTAATGCTTTGACTGTGGTTTTGTAGTGGACTAAAAGGTTATAATTGTAAAATTATAATTAACAGGTAATTTAAGATAAAAACAGGTTTAATATTGGTTGTAATTTTTATTCTACTACGGTAATTAAATCTTCTTTGCTTTTCCTAACCTTTTTAAGGTTGACTAACCAATCATTTTCTGTGTCCCTGTATCCCAAGGGAAGCAAAACACAGCTTCTTAATCCTTTTTCCCTAAGGTTTAAGATGTCATCTAATGCATTTGCATCAAAACCTTCCATAGGGGTTGCATCAATCTCTTCAAATGCAGCAGCAGTGATCGCTTGTGAAAAAGCAATGTATGCTTGTTTTGAAGCATGATTGAAATTCTCTTCTGGATCTCTTGGAGGATAACCTTTCAAAAGCATCTGCCTGTAATTCTCCCAACCTTCATTTTTAAACCCTCTTACCTCATTAACTAAGTCAAACATCTTGTTAATTCTCTCTTTAGTATATGTATCCCAAGCTGCAAAGACTAATAAGTGAGAGCAATCTGAGACCACAGACTGATTCCATGCTATTGGTTTAATTTTATCTTTCACCTCTTGATTGGTAATTACATATACTTCAAAAGGTTGCAACCCACTAGAGGTTGGTGCGAGAGATATTGCTTCTATGATATGATCAATTTTTTCTTGGGGTATTACTTGACGATTCATTGCTTTTGTAGCATATCGCCAGTTGAGTTTATCTATTAATTCCATATTTTAGTGTAATTCGTTTAATAATGTTTTTGCTGCAAGCTTTCCAAGTTCGTTTGATGCTAATGGACTGGATCCTGTAATTAGTCTTCTATCAATACAAACTGTCTTATCCATTTTAGTATTCATCAAATTAACACCAAGGCTTTTTAACTTTTCACTTAACCCATATGGCATTTTTCCTGGCAGATAGCCGAACATTGGTGTTTTGTTGTCCACTGAATCAGGAAAAACAGCCATATTATATCCTTTGTATAAGAATTCTTGATTATCCAAAGTGGTTGATAAGAATGCTCCAGGTCCATGACAAAGACTTATTGTGAATAAATCTTTGTCATTTGCCCACCTTAGGATTTTTGCCACATTTTTATCCTCAGGAATACCAATCATAGCCCCGTGCCCACCAGGCACAAAAATAGCTGCATATGAATCTGAATGATCAAATGAAGACTTAATGAAATCAAAAAGCTTAAGCGGTTTTTCAAAACTTGCTTTATTTTCATTGTAGATGGCTTTTACATGTTCATCTTTCTCTGGAAAAGCCCACATCTCAAACACTGCAGGCTTACCTGTTGGAGTAGCAATTTCAAATTCGAATCCTGCGTTTTTTAAATGAAGCATCGGTAACAAAGCTTCTACTGGATGATTTCCTGTGGAGAAGAATTTACCGTTTTTCATTTTTAAATTCTTTTCTTCAGTGAAAATGACCAGAATTTTTGATTTTTTCCCTTGGTATTTTTGATAGGAGATATTTTCAAAATCTGTTTTGTCAGATACTCCCATTTTTAAAGCCATTTTTGATGGGCTGTATGATCCGTCTGATTCCATTTTTGGAGCAAAACCCAATATTTTTTTTAACATAACTTTTGTGTTTTTTGATTTCAATATCAAAAGTAGGAGAGTGTTTTTGGATAAAAATTACCCTATGGTAATAAACCTATTTTTGCTCGCACTCGGCTTAAGCTTTGTTGGGTTATACCTAAATAAGAGGCTATGTGATAATTGGGGACGTGTTGCTCAATATTAGGGTATTGTTCAAGAAATAGACTATACCTTTCTAATGCTGTTAATTGCAATTGGTTTAATATTCTTTTGTGCAAGCTAACTACATGTCGCTCTAAGTTTTTTCTTTGGAACGGTTCAAATTCTGGAAATTGAATATATATATCATTTAACTTTTGAGCATTGAATTCAATAACCGTTGAATCCGTTATGCATTCAACTGTGAGTGAAGCTGGCTCATTATTGTAGATTGCCATAAAGTCACTAATCCACCAATCTTTAATGGCAAACTGTAAGGTATGCTCCTTGCCTTCTTTATTAACACAAAACGAACGAAGACTGCCTTGAATAACAAAGAAGGTCTTGTTTACAGTTTGACCTTCTCGGATTAAAATTTCTCCTTTCGATACTGTTTTTTCTTTGGAAATAGAATAGATATATTCCTCAGCTCGTGAAGAAAGAGAAATTGAATTTTTTATTTTGTTAATTAGGTTTTGCAATGGGTCATCTGTACTTACTACGTTAAATATATGGCAAGTTGGGCAGAAAATA
>CALDCO010000011.1 GCA_937937185.1 uncultured Flavobacteriaceae bacterium | reverse complement strand
ATTTAGCACCTCCCCAGCAAAATACAAGTTTTTGTGTAAGCGACTTTCGTAGGTTTTAAAGTTAATTTCTTTTAGATTTATGCCACCTGCTGTTACAAATTCTTCTTTAAAAGTACTTTTTCCATTCACTTTAAAAATCGCTTTAGTTAATTGGTTTGCTAAATTTTCTAACTGTGCTTTATTAAGATCTGCCCACCTTGTTTCGGCTTTTATATGAGCGGCTAATACTAATTGTTGCCATAAGCGTTTTGGCAAATTAAATAGTGAAAACTTAAAAACCGTTTTCTTAGATAATTCTTGTTTTAATTCTTTTAATTGGGTTAAACACCTTTCAAACGGTTTTCTAATGAAATTAATTTCAATAGTGAACTCATAATTACTTTTAGCAAACTCAATGGCTCCAAAAGCCGATAGCTTTAAAATAGCAGGAGCACTCATTCCCCAATGTGTTATTAATAAAGGCCCTGAAGACGACAAACTACTATTTAATACTTTTATTTCCACAGCTTCAATGACCACTCCAGGAATGTCTTTTATTCTGTTGTCTGTTATATTAAATGTAAATAAAGAAGGCACAGGAGGGGAAATACTATGCCCAATTTGTTCCATAAGCTTCCATATTTTAGGATTACTTCCCGTAGCTATTATTAATTTTTCACATAAAAAAAAGGCCGTTTTCGTTTTAACTTCCCAACTATTTTCGCGCTTTTTAATCGCAATTACGGGTTGATTTTTCATAATCTCAACCTTATGTTTTTCCGCTTCATATAAAAAACAATCTATAATGGTTTTCGAGGAATTCGATACTGGAAATAGTCGCCCATCGTCTTCAACTTTTAGTTCGACGCCTCGTTCTTCAAACCAAGCTATCGTATCGCCAGTCATAAAGGAATGAAATGGCCCTAACAATTCTTTTTCACCTCTGGGATAATTTAAAACCAATTCCTGTGGAACAAACGCTGCATGTGTAACGTTACAGCGCCCTCCTCCTGACACTTTTACTTTGGTTAACACCGTTTTACCTCTTTCTAAAATGGCCACTTTTAGTGCGGGGTGTAATTCGGCAATATTTATTGCCGCAAAAAAACCTGCCGCGCCTCCGCCTACAATTATAACGTCTTTTTCAATCATGTTTACAGTCGGTCTGGATAATCGGTAATAATACCATCTACACCGTAATCTTTCATTCTTTCTATTGCTGCTTTGTCGTTAACGGTCCAGGTATATATTTTATAGCCTTCTTCTTTTATTTGGCTTACATTATTTCTCGTGAGCAATGTATAATCTGGATGAATGGCTTTAGCGTTTACCGTTTTTGCAAATTGAAGTGCTTCTTGTATGGGCACTTCGGTAAGTACCCCTAAAGGTATTTTTTTATTGTACTCGAAAACTGTTTTTATTAGTTTTTGCTGAAAGCTAGACACTATAATATCCTCAGACTTCCACCCTTTTTCTTTTACATACTGGTTTATTATTTTACTCGTTTCAATAGCAGTATCTGTTCCTTTTAGTTCTATATTTAAGAAACACTTTTTATCTAAGAGCTCTAGAACTTCGACCAAGGTTGGAATTTGATAGTTCCCATTAATCTTTAGTGCTTTTAATTCTGAAAGCGATAATTTTGAAATTTCTCCGCTTCCGTTCGTGAGTCGATCTATCGTAAAGTCATGAAAAACAACCAGTTCTCCTGAAGCACATAAATGCACATCTAACTCGATTCCATCGGCACCTAATCGTAATGCTTCTTTAATAGACGCGATCGTATTTTCTGCAATATGCCCTTTCGCGCCTCGATGCCCAATATTTAGTGTTTTTTGTTTCATTTAAATGTGTTTTCGCTTTTTAATTAAATCGAATCTGTTTCATCTCCTTTTAGGCTTCAATAGGCGCACTTAAAAACCAAAACCCAGCTTAAAGGCAATTCGTAAGCGTTCGTCACCTTTAAAAACAGAGACATTTCCAACGATCATATTTGCGGCATTAAAAAACAGACCCCCTCCATAATTGTTTTTCCATTCATTAGAATCTTCGGTTTTAATCCAAACGCGACCATAATCTGCTCCAGCATAAACCCCTACATTTAAAGGCAAAAATCGGGTTTTAATCTGTCTTAAATTTAGACGTAAATCCGTGGTTTGTACAAAGGCATTTTTTCCTGTAAACCGCTCGTTTCTATAACCTCTTAAGCCATTATTTGCGCCTATATTTGCCGCTTGGTAAAACTCGAAACCATTGCCGAAATTTAAATGCGCACTAGATTTTGTAGCCAATACCAATTGTCCGCTTGGGATTAATTTATAATCAAAAGCGATAGAAGGGATGAGATAAGCAAAAACATCGAAAAAAGATACGTTTGTTTTTAAGCCGCTTATTAAATGGGTTTCCATTCCTAATGTTGGAAAAGCTTCATTATCTTTATTTTTATAGAAATACTGCCCTTCTATTCCAGCAAAATTATTTTTTAGCTTAGCAGGATTTGTAGCATAAAATAATTCGATAAACCTATTGGGGGTATTTTGAATTTTAACAGATTCGTAACTTAGTTTTCCAGAAAGCTGCCCCCCAGTATCGCCATTCCATATTAATGAAGGCGCAATGATTATTCTGCTTTGCCTTACCCTATTGTAATCTAAACCAAAATTAGCCCTGTCTTCGAAATTTAAATTCTGAGAATCGTTCCCAAAACCGAAAAAATTTCTACTGTAATTGGGACTAGTAAATCCTATTTCAAGACCAAGATTCCAATCTTCAAATACATTTACTAACTGACCTTCATAATTAAAATCAAAGCCCTTAGTGCCCAAATAATACGCTGTATTCATTTTATGTTTCTGGGTATAAGGATTTCTTTCAAAACCATATAATGTATAGGTATTAACTACACCTAGTTTTAAACCATCATCTGGGTTTAAACCAATAGCAGGTGTTAATTGATTAGACGAATGTTTTAATTTTTTGTAGTTATACACATTGGCGTCGTAATTGTTAGATAGCCTTTTCTTTCCTTCGAGGGTTTTAAAACTATTTTTTTTAGTCTTATAATCATACATTAATATTTTTTTCCCGTTTTCAATCTCATAGCGGTCATTATTTTGTCCGCCAATGATACGCAGGGGTATTAGATTGTTTCCTATTCCGGAGACTTTAAACACATCTTCACCATCTAAACCATAAAGCCAAATTTCTTTCGTCGTCCTTTTGTTATAGATTCTCTGAAAAAATTGACCCTCTCCCTTTCCCTTTTTAGAACGGTATCCGGTAATCTTCGTTTCCCCATTTAATCGCCTTTCTATTAAAAAAACATCTTTTTTATCTGTTCCTCTAACGATTGCAAATTTATTCATCTCCTTATAGTATGCATTAGCTATTTTTTGCAAATTACTGCGCCTACTAATTAGCTTTTTCTTTATTACTTTTAAGGTGTATTGATCTATTTCTGGCGGAAAAAAAGAAAAGGCCTTATCAATAACTTCGTTGGTTAAATTTGTTGTAATATGATTTACTTCTTTATCCCAAACTTGTTTATTAGCTTCATTAATTAAAGCCATATCTAAAGGGTAGGGTTCAAAATTAAACCACTTAGGACTTTTTAAATTCCCTTCGTAGCTTCTAAGCAATCGCAACCCAGGCAATAAATTTGTGGCCGCATTTAATAAAACACCATCTCCCATAATAGAAAAAGCCTGATCGCGATCTCTTGGAATAGGCCTATAAATGGTCTTATTATCTTCTTTAAACACCGCCCATCGCCATTGGTCTTCATGGCGGTCCCAATCCCCAATAAGCATATCGAATAAACGTGCCCTTAAGTACGCTTTTTCATCGACCTTATGTTTTGGACTTTCTCTTAATTTCTGCAACAGATCCCTTGTACTTATCACTTTATTTGCGAAACCAAAACTGGCTTTATCGCCATGCCCAGATGCCGCTCTTTCTTCAATCATATATAATTCATCTCCAAACTCGTTGTTATAGACGCCTAGTGCCTTTTGTTTTGGAACATAATACAGTACGGGATTGGTATGGAAAATTCCTAATGCGTCTGATAAGGTGCCTGTAATAAATGGTGCATAAGGATGCGAACCTGTAAACACATCGTTCAAAAAATGTTCTGTGTAGGTATCATTAAATTGACCTTCTATGTATTGCTCTTTAAAGGCTGTGGCCTGTAGGTATTTTATGGCATTTTTCTTTAATGCCCGCATGACATACTCTTGTCCTTTTTCATTTTCTAATCGCAACGAATTAGATTGATGCCCCCCTCCTTTTCTCACTGGTTTTAAACCTCCAAAAAGCGTGTCTAAATTTACGGTTGGCACTTTTACTTTAACCCCATAATCTTCTCTATATCTATTTCCCCATAAAATTCTATGAGTTAAGCCTTTTTGAGCTTCTTTTTTTGTGTAAACCGAAGCTTCTACCTTTTCGGGGTAGGTCGCACTATAGTTTGGTATGGTGGCTTTCTTATTAGCCGAAAGGACTTTCGTTTCAAAAACGACTTTATCTTCTTTAACCGCATAAAATCTTACCTGCGACGAGCCATCTACAAAAACATCTAATCTGGCATAACCCGAAGCACCATATGAAAACTGACTTGCTCCAATAGCTCTAGTGGCACTAATCTTAGACCCAGACCCACTTACTATTTGCGGTAAATTATCTTGGACTAAATACTGTAAACTGTGTTCGTGTCCTGAAACAAAAATAACTTTATCGTTTTCTTGCGATAAAGCAACTATTCGCTTTTTCAATTCACGATATCGCTTCCCTGTAACATCTACATTTGCTGCGCCACTGGTTCTTCTTAATATGTTTTTTAAGGTTCCTAAAATTGGCACAGGACTTAGGTGTTGTTTCACAGAAAATTGCCCCCCATGAGGGCCATTTGTAAATATGGGATGATGCAATGCCACTAGCGTTGTTTTTCCTCTCGATTTTTTAATAAGATTTTCATATTCATCAAAAAACTGAACTCTCGTTTTTATATCACAGTCATCATTCATGGTAGGGTGTTTATCCCAATTACTAATATACCAGTGCGAATCGATAACAATCATAACGATATCGTCATTTACCTTTAGCTTCTTTATGGGGCAACCATTTTCTGGTAAAAAGGTATGTTTCCCTAACGCTTTTTCTATAAATTCTTCTTGACGTTTCAACCCTTTTAATCCAGAATACCAGTCGTGGTTACCTGGAATAAAAACCGTAGTCCCTTTAAATTCTTTTACCGCATCTGTTTGTACTTTTAGTTGGTGTAAGGCAAAAGCACTCCCTTTATCCGACTTTTTTGGCACGCCGCTAGGATATACATTATCGCCTAAAAAAAGCACTGTACTCGCTTTAGTTGCATTTTTTATCTCGGCTTTCAACGCTTTTAGAGCTGCTGTTTGAGAATTAACAGGAGAATTTCCAGCATCGCCTATTAAATAAAAGGAATGTGCTATGTTTTTGTCCTTCGGAAAAGAACTGACTTTAGCCTTATCTTTATACTGTGCATTATAGGTTGCACAAGCATTTAAGACAATTATTAAAAGACTTAAAATGAAGGATTTTTTAAATCGCATATAATACTAAACAGAATGAATGACTATGGTGCAAAAATAGTTTATTAACGCGTTAACTAAGAACTCCTTTTAACTTTTTCTACGCCTTAAAAAAAGCAAATGTAGTCGCATAGGTTATTTTGCTTGTTAGTATTGTGTTATGCCGGTAAAAAAGTCGCCCATTAAACCCAAAATGACTAATTTTCGCCTAAATATAAAAAGTTTAAACGACTTCAATATATAAATGTATATTGTTATTCTTAGATACAAATAACGTCTATACTATTATTATTGAACCCGCATAAGGTTTTAATTTGTTTTTTTGATGTTTAAAATGATTCATAAATTAAATTTACTACTCGTTTTTACCCCGTTACTGTTTTTATCCTGTAGCACAGGTAAATTAAACACCATTGCAACTGTAGATCGCAATTTAAAAGAATTATCTGCAGTAGAAACCATTCCCAAGTCTCCATTATTCTGGAGCATCGAAGATTCTGGTAATGCGAATACACTGTACGGATTAAATACTGATGGCGCCATCGTAAAAAATATTCGTGTAGTAAATGTAACAAATAGAGATTGGGAAGATTTAACAAGCGATCGTGAAGGTAATTTATACATTGGAGATTTTGGAAATAATAAGAAGAAATACAAAAAATATTTCATTTATAAAGTTTCAAATTTAAATCGCATCAATAACGAAACCGTGGCACAAACCATTACTTTTAAATTGCCTAAAGAGCTAAAGCAAAAAGATTTTGAAGCCTTCTTTCTTTGGAAACAGTATTTCTATTTATTTAGTAAAGAGTCAAAAAAAGTAACTTTAATTAAAGTCCCAAATCGTGTTGGTGAGCATACCGCAAAATTAATTACCACCTTTAGTTTTAAAGGAAAACACACCCAAATCACTTCTTCAGACATAAGTGAAGATGGCAAAAAAATAGTATTGTTAAATCACGATAAAGTCATATTATTAAGTCATTTTAAAACCGACAATTTTTTTAACGACACTATCGATTACCTTACTTTTAATCATGATTCTCAAAAAGAAGGGATTTGTTTTAAAAATAATAATACCCTAATTATCACCGATGAATCTAATCCGATAAAAGGTGGACACATTTATGAATTAAGCCTAAATTAAACCATTGTTTGAGATGAAAAATTTAATCATTGAAACTGAAAAATACGTTTCGCAATTACTTAGAAATAAGCTTCCGCATACTTTTCTTTACCACAATTTAAACCACACGCTTCGAGTTGTTAAAAGTGCTAAAGAAATTATTGAAGGCCTGTCTGTTTCTGAAACAAATGCCAACCATATTATTATTGCGGCTTGGTTACACGACATTGGGCATATTAATGGCTGTGAAAACCATGAGGATTCTAGTGTTGAAATGGCTTCTAACTACTTAATGCAGCAAAATGTAAGTTCCCAAAGTATTGAAATTATCTCTCAATTAATTAGAGCAACTAAAATGGGTTATGAACCCAAAAATGAAATCGAAAAAATTATTCGCGAGGCCGATTCTGCTCATTTTGGAAGCAAGGAGTATGTTGAAATAAGTGAATTACTTCGAGCAGAATGGGAGTTTGAAATGGATAAGCGCTTTACAGATAGCGAATGGACACAAGAGAATATTACTTTTTTTACCAAGCACCATCAATTTTATACCGAGTATGCGATAGAAAACTGGCAAAAACGAAAAGACAAAAACATAAGCACTTTATTAAAAACACTTAAAAAGCAAAAGTTAGAAGAAAAGAAAGAAAAAAACAAAGCCGAAGAATTTACCCTTAAAAAAAACAAAGCCACTTTGCCAGAAAGAGGCGTAGAAACCATGTTTCGTGTTACCCTTCGTAACCATATTACCTTAAGTGATATTGCCGATACTAAAGCAAATATTTTACTCTCTGTAAACGCCATTATTGTTTCTCTTGTACTCTCTAATTTGGTTTCTAAATTAGATAATGCATCTAACATGCATTTGGTTTGGCCTACGGTAATTTTTGTTTTATTTACAGTAATTTCTATGGTTCTTTCGGTACTAGCCACGCGCCCCAATGTAACTAGTGGACGATTTACCAAAGAAGATGTGAAAAATAAAAAAGTAAATTTATTGTTTTTTGGAAATTTTCATAAAATGAGTTTGGAAGATTTTGAATGGGCGATGGGAGAAATGATGCAAGACCGCGACTATTTATACTCCTCTATGAAAAAAGACCTCTACTTCCTTGGTAAAGTTTTAGACAGGAAATACAAAATACTACGATTAACGTATACGGTTTTTATTATTGGTATTGTTGTAAGTGTTTTCGCTTTTGCCATCGCTTTTAAAATGGCGGGGAATTAGTAGGGAATTCTCTTTTTAATAGATTCAAAATCTACCGCCCATAATTTCAACAGTTTAATCACTGCTGTTTATCCAAAGCATTGCTTTTTCTATAACACGATCGTTTGATGTTTCAATGGCATTGTAATCGTATTCTACACGAACATCGGGTGCTATTTCCTTTCCAAATTTAACCCCTTTTCTATCGGCATAAACCGAAACTGTTAGAAAAATCACAGAACCATCGCTTAAACGAAAACTTCCATTTCCGGTAGAGAGTCCCGCTGTATTTGTACCAAAACTTTTGGCATTCTCTTTATTATGAAACGCCGTTACCACGACTTCTCCAGAGCTTGCTGTTTTA
>CALDCO010000010.1 GCA_937937185.1 uncultured Flavobacteriaceae bacterium | reverse complement strand
TTTTGTATCATTTAAAAACCTGATTTCAGTCTAAAGGTTTGGCATTAAAAAATCGTCAAATTGAGGTCACGGTAAAATTTTATCTACGTAGAAATTTGATATAAGATAATGATAGTATTTCTGTAGCCTACTTAATACACTAGTCTCAGACTCATGTAAATTTTATTATATAGAATTCACTTACAAAGGCCATTCCGTAAAGCTTTTTTTGTCCTTTTGTAGCTTTTAAGTGGTATAGAAATTTATCTTACCAACTTTTTATATTTAATACGTTTAGGCATTAAATCACCACCAAGACGTTTCTTCTTATTGGCTTCATAATCTGAGAAGCTCCCTTCAAAGAAATAAACCTGAGAATCGCCTTCAAAAGCTAGAATGTGCGTACATATTCGATCTAAAAACCAACGGTCGTGACTAATAACAACTGCACATCCAGCAAAATTCTCTAAACCTTCTTCTAGAGCTCTTAGTGTATTAACATCTAAATCATTAGTAGGCTCGTCTAGAAGCAATACATTGCCTTCTTCTTTAAGGGTCATTGCTAAATGCAAACGGTTACGTTCCCCGCCTGAAAGTAATTTCACTTTTTTATTTTGCTCACTGCCACTAAAATTAAATCGGCTTAAATAAGCTCTGGAATTTACCTGTTTGCCACCCATCATCACTAACTCTTGCTCATCACTAAAATTTTGCCAAATGGATTTTTCGGGGTCTATATTAGAATGTGCTTGATCGACATAAGCTATTTTAGCAGTTTCTCCTACAGTAAATGTCCCACTATCTGGCGTTTCTTCTCCCATTATCATTTTAAAAATAGTGGTTTTACCAGCGCCATTAGGCCCAATAACACCAACAATACCTGCTTGCGGTAAGCTAAAATTTAAATCTTCATATAATAGTTTATCATCATAGGCTTTACTAATTCCCGAGGCTTCCAATACGTTTGTTCCCAAACGCGGCCCATTAGGAATGTATATTTCTAATTTTTCGTCAAGCTGTTTCTGGTCTTGACTCATTAATTTATCATAATTTTTTAAACGCGCTTTTTGTTTGGTTTGTCTCCCTTTTGCACCCTGTCGAACCCATTCTAATTCACGCTCTAGTGTTTTTTGGCGCTTAGAAGCTGTTTTGCTCTCTTGTGCCATACGTTTCGATTTTTGATCTAACCATGACGAATAATTGCCTTTCCAAGGAATGCCTTCGCCACGATCTAGTTCTAAAATCCATCCTGCAACATTATCTAAAAAATACCTATCGTGTGTTACAGCAATTACGGTGCCTTTGTACTGTGCTAAATGATGTTCTAACCAATGTACAGATTCTGCATCTAAATGGTTAGTAGGTTCATCTAAAAGCAGCACATCTGGTTCTTGTAATAATAACCGACACAAGGCCACTCTACGGCGTTCTCCTCCAGACAGGACTTTTATTTTCTTATCGCCATCTGGCGTGCGTAACGCATCCATAGCAATTTCAAGTTTGGTATCTAACTCCCAAGCGTTAGCCGCATCAATTTCATCTTGAAGCACAGCTTGCCTGTCCATTAGTTTTTGCATTTTATCTGCATCAGAATACACTTCTTCTAAACCAAACATATCGTTTATTTTATTGTATTCATCAAGAATTGCAACCGTTTCAGCTGCTCCCTCTCTAACCACTTCAATAACGGTTTTGTCTTCGTCTAATTTTGGTTCTTGTTCTAAGTACCCTACAGAGTAATCTTGAGAAAAAACAACATCACCTTGATAATTTTTATCGACGCCTGCAACTATTTTAAGTAATGTCGATTTTCCAGAACCATTTAAACCCAGAATACCAATTTTAGCACCATAGAAAAAACTTAAATAGATATTCTTTAAAACTGGAGTATTAGCACTTGGAAATGTCTTTGTTACACCAGACATTGAAAATATTATTTTTTTATCGTCACTCATTTTATCTTTATTTGTCCTTAATTTATTTCTATTTACTAAAACCCATCTTAAACTCTTCCTTTAAGTGCATTAAACACCCATGCAATAGCAAAAAACCCAATTCCCACAGAAGCAAAACCCCAACCAGCTACCTCATAATATCGAAATGCCCCTAATGCAATTAATGAGATTCCTACTATGATCATTATGATAGTAGCCCAAGCTAACACTGTATTTTTATTCATCGACATAATTATTCTTTTTTTTGCGCAGTTTATTTAGTTTAGAATGTAAACGCGTTTAAACTTTTCAAATTCAATAAAAAAGTTTAGTCACGTTCAATGAAATAACCTTGATGTTTATATTTTTTATAAAATGGATAGCAAATATCGTAAATTATACATTTGTAACAAACCTTAGTAAAACATTTAAAGAATAAGTTAAAACTGCATTAATTAAATACGTTTTATCTATAGTGGTAAAAAACCCATTTTACCCATTTGATAATCTCTCATTGCTTCCATAATTTCTGTTTGAGTATTCATTACATACGGGCCATAAGTTGCTACCTTCTCATTAAAAGGTTCGCCCGATAAAAATAGCAGCTTACTTTTAGCCTTTCCCGCTATGGAAAAACAGTCGCCATCTTGATTAAATGCTATGAGCTGATTTTTATTTTGTGTGAGTTCGACAGTATCATTTATTACTGCGTTTCCTTTTAACAAGTATAACAAACATTGCTGTGTTTTAGGAATTTTAATAACATGCGCTCCACCTTCATCTACATCAATCATAAAAGCATTTACAGGTGTTTTTGTTTCTATTTTCCCATATACGCCATCTAAAACGCCTGCAATAATTTGAATCTTAATTTTAGTATCTTTTGAAAAAACAACATTGAATGCCTCTTTTTTCACATGCTGGTAGTTTGGTTGCGTCATTTTTAATTTGGCAGGTAAATTTAACCATAGTTGAATGCCTTCTAGTTCTCCTCCCTTTTTAACAAAACTTTTAGTGGGCCCTTCGGCGTGAATAATGCCTCTTCCCGCTGTTGTCCATTGCACGTCTCCGGC
>CALDCO010000009.1 GCA_937937185.1 uncultured Flavobacteriaceae bacterium | reverse complement strand
AACAGGTGCAATTATTATTTCCTTTCTATGTCGGGATTAAATAATTTAGACCTGTCAGGTTTTAGAAACCTGACAGGTCTATTTTTATCGTATTCCTAACTTGTCCAAATTAGTGCGGTAGGCTCAATTTGGCTATAATTTTCTGCAATTCTATAGATACAGAGACACGCATTGTAATTTCCTTTTTGTTTATTTGATTGATGGATCCATAATAACGCTGACGTCTATGTTAAATACCAAAATACGTCTTCAGTAATGTAATAGAGCGAAGTTTTGAAGCAGCTTCAATAATACGTATCAAAGCTAAATCATTGAGTAAGGTTTGCTATTACACAGGTGCAATTATTATTTCCTTTCGATGTAGGGATTAAATAAAATAGACCTGTCAGGTTTTTAAAACCTGACAGGTCTATTTTTTAAAAACCTGACAGGTCTATTTTATCATATTCCTAACTTGTCCAAATTAGTGCGGTAGGCTCAATTTGGCTGTAATTTTCTGCAATTCTATAGGTGCAGGGACACGCATTGTAATTTCCTTTTTGTTTATTTGATTGATGGATTCATAATAACGCTGACGCCTATGTTGAATACAAAAATACGTCTTCAGTAATGCAATAGAGCGAAGTTTTGAAGCAGGTTCAATAATACGTATCAAAGCTAAATCATTGAGTAAGGTATTAAACAGGTGCAGTTATTATTTCCTTTCGATGTAGGGATTAAATAATATAGACCTGTCAGGTTTTAGAAACCTGACAGGTCTATTTTTTAAAAACCTGACAGGTCTATTTTTATCGTATTGAATTATTCTTTTACCTGCAAAACTCACATTTTGCACTCTAATTTCATTTTTTTTAAGACCCTAGCAATACCATGCTAATAAAATTATTTTATTTCTATAGGCATTAAAAAATGATGATAGTTGCCTGACAATACATGTTTTATAGCAATTCTGCTATTTGTTCGTACACTTATAAATAACAAGTGTCTTTACGAGGTTAATTACTTAAAACACAACCGGTTTTAAAGCACTTCTAGAAAATAAATACAGAAACTACTTTTATATGCTATTTTTTATGGCTAAAAATAATTGATAGAATACTAATTTTAATATTCAAATTTATTTAATTAAATTCGTACCCATGAATGAGATTATTGCGTCCACTTTACAAACACTACAAAAATCTAAATCCTTACTATCATCACTCTCTAATGAAGAATTAGCTAATGATTCTATTTCACCTTATTATTCAAGTATAGGCTCACACATAAGACATATTTATGATTTTTACGATTGTGCGTTGAACTTCAATGACGAAGGAGAAATTGATTTAACAGCTCGTAAAAGAAATTTTTCTTGTGAGAGTAATTGTGGTTTGGCAGTGGATTATTTAGATCGATTAATAAACAAACTTCGTGATTTAAATATTACAAATAATAGCATTATTGTTAATGACGATTTAGGTTGTGGGAAGATAAAAATTGAATATACCTACAGCGCTTTATTAGCACAAGCGAATAGTCACACGATACATCATTATGCCATTATTAATTATATATTAGATAGATTGAATATTACAATTGAAGATAGTGACTTTGGTTATAACCCAACCACACCCAAAAAAGTATTGTCTACAAAGGTGTAATAGTTTTATTTATCAGTTTCATTTTTAAAAATACTATCCATAATTATATTTATTCCTTTAAATCCAAAATAGATTGCTAGGGCACAAATAAGTATTCCTAAAATTAATATGGGAATATAAAGTGGCTTTTCTTGATTGCTAAAGGCAAGGTGGATCACTATGGGGCCCAGAATTAATAAAGCCAAGGTTAGCCCCATTGTTTTTAATCCTTCAACTAAAAGTGATTTATTTGTGTGTTTGGTTTCCATTTTTATAAGCATTTATGGCTTGTCTAACATTAAGGTGTTCTTTCAATAGCGATTCTGCCTTGTCATACGATATATTTAATTCTTTGGCAAGCATTTTTATACCACGATCTACTAATTTGTTATTGCTTAATTGCATGTCTACCATTTTATTTCCTTTTATTTTTCCTAATTGGATCATAGTAGCCGTTGTAATCATATTTAAAACTAGCTTTTGCGCGGTACCCGCTTTCATTCTTGAACTCCCTGTGACGAACTCAGGACCTACAACAACTGTTACAGGAAAACGAGCGGTTAAGGCTAGAGGACTTCCTTCATTACAAGTCACACATCCAGTAATAATATTATGTTCATTACATTTCTGTAAAGCACCAATAACATAAGGTGTGGTTCCTGAGGCAGCAATTCCTATTACAATATCATTGGCGGTAATCTTATAATTTTCAAGATCATTCCACCCTTGAGTTTTTGAATCTTCGGCAAACTCTACCGCTTTTCTTATGGCACTATCGCCACCGGCAATTAATCCTATAACTAAATCATACGGGACTCCAAAGGTAGGAGGGCATTCAGAGGCATCTACAATTCCTAATCGCCCACTAGTTCCTGCGCCTAAGTAAAATAAACGACCCCCAGACTTTAATTTAATAACGACTTGCGCTATGAGTTTTTCTATTTGAGGCAGGGCTTTTTCTACAGCTAATGGTACCGTTTTATCTTCTTTATTAATATTAATTAATAGTTCATTAATAGGCATGTTTTCAAGATTATTGTAAAGAGAATCTTGTTCGGTCGTTTTTGTGAAATCCATAATTCAAAAATACACAATTATACCTATTCTATTAAGCACATATTTTATAGCATTGAAGGATATAATTACAAAACACAAAATGTTTCGTTTCGAGTTATTCAACCGTATACATAATTTCAAAACCTTGAGACGCTCTAAAGTAACCTAGCGGAAAATTTTTAGGGTTGGTTTCATTCGTACAATTACCACGAACAGTAGCTGGTTGGGTTTGAAAAGGACCACCATCTGGTTCACCTTGTTGTAATAGTAAAAAGATGTATTCATAAAATTGTCTCGAACTTCCTAAAATTTTAATAATAAGCTCGTCACCAGGCTCCAAATCTTCATTCGAATAGAATGCAAAAATTTGATTGCCATCAAAAAACTCATCTTCAGCAGCATCAATTACAGGATTAATTTCTCTAGGACTTTCTAATTCGAAAAAATAATAATTATCTTCATTACCTGGATCGGTAAAAAAGGCTTTGATTTCAATTTCATCACCGCCAAATCCGCCATCATCCTTTTGATCGATAAAATCAAATGGAACGGTAGATTTTAAAGTCTCTGTGGCTGTGTAGGTTTCATTATTATAACTTATTGTAAGATTATATACTTCATCAATTGCAGGAATAAATGTTGAGGTTTTATAAATCCCTGTATTGCCTTCTTCAATAAAATTAAACACATTTCCGCTAGAATCTGAAACACTTACAGTGGCGCCGTTTGCTGGAGGCACCATATTATCAAAAAAAGGCGCAGTTAAAGACAATTTAATTTCTTGCTCATTACCAATTGTACCATCAAACCAATTCATAGAAGCTTCAATCACTAGTTTCGGTTCAGCAGTTGGTACCTCTACTTCAATAACATCTTGACAACTAAAAAATAGTGTTAAGCAGAAAATTATAAGTGCATATTTTTTCATTTTTTCTAGAATTTAAAATTATAAGAAACCGAAGGAATGATTCCGAAAATAGATAATCTAGTAGCTTCGTTAACTCCTGTATCTTGATTTTGACCAAAGGAAATAGAAGCCGCGTTTCTTCTGTTATAAGCATTATATATACCAAATACCCAATAGCTTTGCCACCCTTCTTCCTTATTAGGTTTAGGCGTATAGTTTGTTGAAAAATCTAATCTGTGATACGCTGGCAAACGATCTGCATTTCGACCACTATAACTTGGTATAGTAATGCCGTTATAGGTGTATTGGCCATTAGGATAAGTTACGGGTTGTCCCGTTTGAAAAGCAAAGTTGACATTTAAGGACCATTTTTCATTTAAATCATAGCTACTTGTAAAAGACACATCATGTGTTTTGTCAAAAGGGGTGCTATACCATTCGCCATTTGCAATTCCTAATTCATTTGGGGTACGCCCTGGCGTTTGTTGTTCAGATTTAGATAAGGTATAGGCCAACCAACCCTTGAACCGTCCTTTATTTTTTTTAACTAACAGTTCTAAGCCATAAGCTCTGGCTCTTCCATTTAAAATCACTTGTTCAATAGCATTATTGGCTATTAAATCTGCCCCATCGATATAATCTATTCTATTTTTTACTTTTTTGTAGAAACTTTCTACTTCTAACGAGTAGGTATTGTCTTTTATATTTTTAAAAAAACCAATGGCCACTTGATCTAATAATTGCGGCCTCACATACTTGCCACTAGGTGTCCAAATATCCAGAGGTGTTGGAGAGGTAGTGTTAGACAGTAAATGTAAATATTGACTCAGTCTATTATAACTCGCCTTCATGGAGGTGTTTTCATTAAGTTCGTAAGCAGCAGATAGCCTGGGTTCAAGGTTTGCAAAAGAGGCTATGACATCACTGCGCTTAAAAGTATCGACTCCAATAGGTGTTGCGTTTTCATAGATTTGAACCTCGTCATTAAAAATTACAGCTTGGTCGTTTTCATACCTGTTTAATTCGTCTTGCCCTAGGCGATGAAACGTACTGAATCGCAATCCGTAAGAGAGTCTTAATTTATTATGGATTTTATGCTCTACATCTAGATATACCGCGTTTTCAAAGGCAAATTTATTTGTTAATTTAAAGGGGTTTATCCCCGATGTAGGTGTAGAAGGCCTAATGTCTCCAGGATTAAATAGGTGATAAATACTATTTATACCATATTGTAATTTAAAATTGTCGCTTAAATAATGTTTTAAATCGTATTTAATATTTAAGTTTTGAATCCCTGAATCCCATTCAAACTCAACAAAAGCTAAATTCAAGCCATAAAAATAATCAGAATAAATTAGCGAAAGATTAGAAAATAGTTTGTTAGAAAATAAGTGATTCCATCTAAAATTCACTAAAGAATTTCCATAAATATTCTCGAAGCTGTCGGTAATTGAAAAGACATCTCTTCCAAAATAACCAGATAAGTAAATATTGTTTTTCTCATTTAACTTATAGCTTAGTTTGGTATTAAGATCATAGAAAAATGCGACATTATCGATATCGAAAAGCGGTAAAAATAAATGGGCATAGGAGCTACGCCCTCCAAAGAGAAAAGACCCTTGATTTTTTTTTAAAGGCCCTTCTAAAAGTAATCGACTAGAAACAATGCCAACGCCACCATTGGCATGGAATTTTTTGCTATTTCCTTCTTTTTGGTAAATGTCTAATACCGAAGATACCCGACCACCATAACGCGCTGGAATGCCTCCTTTATAAAGTTTTAAGTCTTTAATCGCATCGGTATTAAATACCGAAAAGAAGCCAAAGAGGTGAGAGGAATTGTATATAGTGGCTTCATCTAGCAAAATTAAATTTTGATCGGCTGCGCCACCACGAACATTAAACCCAGAAGCTCCTTCGCCAGCATTGGTAACACCCGGAAGTAAAGTAATGGCCCTTATTACATCTTTTTCGCCCAGAACAGCGGGTATTTGTTTTATGGTGTTGGCAGACAATGCGTTAACACTCATCTGAGGTTTTTTTATATTTATTCGCTCTACATTTTCAGTGATAACAACTTCATCAAGGCTTTCTAAGTTTTCAGTTAAATTAAAATTTTTATTTAGATTACTTGTTAGTGAAATGGTTTCAGATTTGCTATTATAGCCTAAATAACTTAATACCACCTTATAATCGCCTTTGGGCAAAGTAATGGAGTAGAAACCATATTCATTAGTAATTGTTCCAGTATTTAATTCAGGAATAAAAATATTAACACCAATTAAGGTTTCGTTACTTGTTTCTTCGGAAATTGTGCCACTTAAGGTATATTTTTCTTGGGCTTGCACATTATAATTAAACAGAAAAAGACACAGCAATAATAATTGGTTATTTAGTTTCATCTGGTAATTATTTTATTGCTAGAGCAGCTTTAAGGGATTGTTTGATAATTAAAAGAATAGTTAAATAATATGGCCAAAGCCTATTTGTTGAAGTCGATTTCATTTATTTTGTTTGATTTTATAAAAATAAATAAAAAAGCGCCTCAAAAGCCCCTTTTAACATAACCTTAAACGACAGTGTTTTAATTATTTAAAATACTATTAAGTGTGGCACTTGGTCGCATTGCTTTATTTACTAACGTTTCATCTGGTTCGTA
>CALDCO010000008.1 GCA_937937185.1 uncultured Flavobacteriaceae bacterium | reverse complement strand
GGCGAATGAGCGTACATATTTTAGAGAGCTAGTAATACATATTCTTAATAATTAAAAGATTTCAAGTTAGTTCTAAGCAATCTTAACAAGTTACAATGTTTTCTAAAATATAGTGATTGAGCCGTACATTGTTTCCAAAGTTTTATGCAGCCTTGATTTTTTTGTTTCTTTTTTTATCAAGAAAAAAAGATATGCAATATTTAAAAATGTTGAATAATTGTAGGATTTGAGCAAGTGTACAGAAATTATCTCGCAGAGTAATTTTGTACTCTTGCGCATAGTTAAACGAAAAGCTTCAGAAAAAAATTACAACGAGAATATCATATTCAACGAAAACTTTATTTAAAAACTAAATGTGAGCTTTTGTGCGGTTGCAAGCGTTGGAAAATTATTCGCTAGATTTTCATTTTATAAATAAGAGCTCATGAATACTTCGTATTTGTGTGTAAAAAACAATACGAGCGATTTTGGCAAGAGGCAATTTTACATAATGGCAAATTATAGTACAAATTTATAGTTCGAATGTTTCTTGAGAATCGCGTATTAAAAAAATGTTGAACCATTGTACAGGATATTCAATTTAAACGAGAAGCTAAACACAAATGTTTAATGACCCAAGTACTGAAGTTTATTGTGTGTTCAAGACTTTATGGATATTTTACATAATATTACATTATAGCTTACGAATATTAATGAAACTCAGGTCGTAAAACGGCTGTTACATAAATGCTGACGATATAGACCTAAAGGCGCTATATCTGCATCTATGTAAAATAGAACAGAAAAAGTTCTATTCGCCGTTTTACTCATATATATTATATTTGTACTATAATTTATATTATGTAAAATAGAAAATTAATGCTATTCTACATCATAACAATGAATGTCTAATAAAAATTACTCCCCTATGATCGATCACGAATAGACTATAATAAATAACATATCAGTGGGATGCTCTCTTATAGCTTTATATTCACGTAAAGGCATGCCTTAGTATTAAAACAAAAATCTTATACATTATGTTTAAAATAAACTAACATATAAGATTTTATAATTTACTAGTAGTTCCCAAAATACTATCTGGCAACCTTAGTGAATGGATTATTTTTTAAGTACCTTTTTGGTAAGCGTTTCTTTATCGGTATTAATTTCTAAAAAGTAAACACCCGCAGAAAATTCTTGAATTGAAATTTTATTAAACTCTTTTGTCCAAGATTTTACTTTAGCCCCATTAATGGTATATAAGTTAATGTTATTAAAATTACGTTTAGGACCAATGATCGTTAAAAAGTCTCTTGTAGGGTTCGGTATAATTCGTATGCTATTACTTAGCGTGTTATCCTTAACCGATAAGGTATCACAGGTGTCATTAGTAATAACCGCTCCCGAAAGTGAAGCTACCGCTCCTAGTGTAGACTGAAGGGAGTTAAATCCCAGTCTAAAATCGTTTTCTGAAAATGTATTGTAAACATCAGTTCGTCTATGCCAATGCGGATCGGCACCTTTACCGATCTCAGCTAATCGTCTGTTCTCACGCAAACTAATTGAAGGACAAAGCGACTCAAAGGATTTTGAATCGGTAGAACTCATATTATTCGTAATTTCAGACGGATAATCGGTCGCAAATCGAATATTGGCATCTTTTACTTTTAATGCTAATTCTTTCGATTGGTTGGCTAATCTAGAATTTTGAGAAAACTCAATATCAATATCAGCCCCTTTAATTTGATCTGTTTGTGGCGGTAAACCATGATCAAACATCATCATATCGTGCTGAATGACCCCTAACCAATTAGGCTCTGGGTAACGCCCAGACCCTCGAGGGTTTTCTTGACCTCTTAAATCTCTTCTGGCATTGGCATAAGCACGACTCCCATTAAGACCAGTTTCTTCATTATTCCAAAGTATCATACGAATCGAGACATTCGGTTTTATATTAGGATCTGAAAGTATCCTTGCTATATTTAAAATAATTGCAGATCCAGAACCATCATCATTAGCGGCTCCTCCTCCACCTCTACCATCGAAATGCGCAGAAACAATATACATGTTTTGAGGATCTACTTCACTTACTTTAGTCACATAAAAACTACGTCGTTTTCCTCCTTGATAATTATATTCTAAAAATTCCACATCATAGCCAAAATCTTCTAAGTACTTAACCGCCCATTCTTCTGCTCTGTTATAGCTATTACTCCCTTGAGTTCGATCTCCAAAATCGGCTAAATTCTTAATCGTCTCTTTATAGTGATTAAAATCGGTAAGGTTTACAATTTTTTGAGCTGCAGAATTTTTAGGGTCTTCACATGGATCTTTAGTGGCTTTAACCAAAACATCATCAATAATCATTGTAGTAACCTCACTACTAGAGCTTTTAGCATTGTTATACCCTCCTAAAGCAATGGTATGCTTGCCACTACTTAGGGAGACTACTTTTTCAAATTTAAAAAAGGCATCCGATCCTATCTCAGGACCCTCATTTCCATCACCTTTTACTTGATCTACAAATGTTTTGTTAGCATTTCCTATCAATTCATTATCTACAGCCAATAAAAATTCAGATCGTTCTTCTTGTTCGTAATCTCCAGATTGAAGTAGTTTAAATTTAAATGAAATTAGGATTTTTTGTGCAGAAGCTAATTCAATATCTTGAGACCAACCACCAGACATCTCTCCTGCTCTATTATCGTCTTTACCGCCCAGCGTTAATAGTAATGCACCGCTGTTATTTATTCCTCTATTAGGAGATAAAACACCATCGGCATAGGCTGGTGTGTTTGTGTTTTTAAAGAGATCGTCTGCATAAACAAAATCTCCAGAACCATTGTTAAAGTTCTGGTTAATATACTGTTGCGCATTAATGTTTTGGAATTGAAACACTAGAAAGACGACTACTATTAGTGCGTAATTTTTTCTCATTGGTTGAATAATTTATTAGTGTAAATGGAAAACATGAGGAACATCGTTGACGTTCAACATGTTGATGAACAATATATCAAAATTTATAAAATTCAATAAACGATTTAGGTTAAACGGTCATTTATTTCGATGATATAACTTATCGAATATTAAATAATTAATAGAACTATTTTGGTAAATCATTAAATTCTGCTATCTATTTAACACGAAACTTAAAGCATAGCTAAATCAATAGAAATAACACCAAACAATAATATAAAAAACGGCGACGCCCCCGTGTTTTTGCCTTAAATTACTTAATAGTATTAAAAGAAGAAATCCTATGAAAATCGAGAAATAATCATAGGATTTGAAAAATATGTTGTTGCTAAAAATAGACCATGAAAGTAAAACTATTATAAAGCAACATAAAATTGATTGTTAGTTTAAAATTAAGCTATTCATAGTTTATAAACTATAATTGTGAGTTATATGTGAGGTAAAAAAGAACCATAAAAAACTAATATTTTATTTTAATACCTGTATCATAAATGTCTGGTTGGGTTTCTAATAAAATTTTATCTAGCCTTTGAGGATTTGACGTTATACGCCAATGCTAGCGTTTCTTTAGCCTCCTTAAAAACAGTAGCCTTTTCTTTTTTTCATTGAAAAAGAAACAAAACGTCTAGGCTTTCTTTTTTGCTACTATCGAATAAACCATAGGAATCTTGTTTTCTAAATGCTCTATTCTATATTTTTTAGTTTCAAATTCTACAGTCTTATTAAAACAGTCATACGGAGAGTAATCGTATTCATTAAACGAGTTTATTTCAAGTCCATTTTTAATTAAGCTCGTAATCACTTCACCTATTCCGTGATTCCACATTACATATTCTTGACGTATGTTTGCGTTTTTGTCTGCGTAGGTTCCATTTTCAGATGCTATAATTGCACCTGAATTAAAATATCTATAATCTATTTTCTCAAAATTATCATCAAACATCCAAACTACAGGATGAAACTCTACAAATACAAATTGTCCATTCGGTTTTAAAAATTCAGAAATAATTTTTGCCCATTTATTCAAGTCAGGTAACCAACCTATTGTTCCATAACTTGTATATACCAGGTCAAATTTTTCGTCTAAATAATTTTGCAAATCATAAATATCACAGCAAATAAAGGTGGCATCAGAATTTGTTTTTTTTGCAATTTGTATTGCATTTTCGATCGCTTTGTCTGACAAATCTATACCCGTGACTTTTGCACCTAATCGAGTTAAAGAGATTGTATCTTGTCCAAAATGACATTGTAAATGCAAAACTTTTTTACCCTTCAAATCCCCAAGTAGTTCCAGCTCGATGGCGTTTAATGAGTTTTTTCCATTTATAAAATTTTCTAAGTCGTAAAATTCAGATTTCAAATGTATATCTGTTCGGTTATTCCATGACTGTCGATTAATTTCTATGTAATTATTCTCTTTAAGCATTTTTACCTTATATTTTAAAACCAACGGTTCATGCACAAAGGGCGTTATTGTTTTATAGCTTATTTTCTTTTAGCCGATTTAAAGTATTAATATGATAATCTACCAAACCTTCGATTGGTCGTCTTTGAAAGTTACCTATTTTTAAATTAAACGCTTTAGCGACTTCTTTAATCTCGTCTTGAGCAAAAAAAGCAATGGAACCTGCAAAATGAACAGGAACTGTTTTAAGCTCTTCTTTATATTGCATGACCATGTTGTTAATAAAAATTCTCAACCCATTTTTAATGGTCGATTTTATATATTCAGAATCTTTATTTAAAAACATAAATTCGGCAAAAGAAGCCAAATACGCATTTGGGTTGGGTTGTTTATACAGGTTATATTTAATGTAATCGGCCTCTAAATTATAACGATCATTAAAGGCTATTTTGATATCTTCAGGCATGTGATTAAAATAATAATCGCGTATTAATTGTTTGCCATAAAAATTCCCAGAGGCGTCATCCATAAGCGAATAACCCAAGGACTTTACACGTTGGTTTAGTTTTTTACCATCAAAATAACTGCAGTTTGATCCTGTTCCTAAAATGCATACTACTGCAGCTTCAGTAGGCGTGTTAATCGTTGCATATACCGCAGCCATAGTATCTTCATCGACTACCACATTAGCATTAGGAAAGAACTCTTGGAGCACTGCTTTAAGGGTTAGCCTAGGGTTCTCTGTACCACAACCTGCACCATAAAAAAAGACATGACTAACCTCATGACGATGTTGTTTTAAACCTTCACTTTTTTTTATAATTTTCTTTAATTTTTTTTCTGAAAGAATGGCAGGGTTTAATCCTTTAGTCCTTATTTTTTCAATAAGTTGATTTCCTTCAGAATCTACAGCTATCCAATCACATTTCGTAGAGCCGCTATCGACGATTAAAATCATGTTATATGATAAAGTATAAAAGTATTTTGTAAATGATAGAATGCATCAAATACGCTTACAACGTTAGCTCGAGCGCAGTCGAGAGCTATTATTAATGATTGTCTATAGTAAAAAAGCCCTCTCGACTGCGCTCGAGATGACACTCTTACATGGATTTATTATGTATAAATAGTAAAGAGGCTGTCTTGAAAAGTATTTTTAATCGTCCTTCTGTCCCGAAGCTTCAGAATATTTTAGAATCTCATCATGCTGTGCGTTAGCACTTTGTGAGAACCTGAATCAAGTTCAGGTTGACGAAACTAAGCTTTTTAGACAGCCTCTTTAAATATTTAGCCGTTTTATATTACAAAACGATTGACTTTAAATTAACGTAAGTTCGACACAAGAAAATTTACGTCAGATTGTATCGAAGACCAATAAATTTTCAATCAAAAGCCTAATTTCGATACCATTTTTCTTCGTTTCACTTAGAAAAATCACTCAATTTGACGGCTTTTTCATTCTAAATTCTTAGGTCGAACTCAGGTTAAATTAAGCTTTTACTAAGGTTAAAGCATTTACTTTTTCTGCCAAATCCACTAATTTATTTGAATATCCAAATTCATTATCGTACCAAGAGACTAATTTGTAAAAATTAGGATTTAACTCTATGGCAGAATCTGCATCAAAAACACTTGTTCTGGTTTCTCCAACAAAATCTTGAGAAACGACAGCGTTTTCAGTATATCCTAAAACCCCATTCATTTTATTAGCAGAAGCTTTTTGCATGGCTGCTTTTATTTCAGCTAATGACGTTGCTTTTTTAGTTTTAACGGTTAAATCTACCACAGAGACATCTACTGTAGGTACTCGAAATGCCATTCCTGTTAATTTACCATCTAACTCAGGAATTACTTTGCCTACCGCTTTTGCAGCACCTGTAGAGGTTGGAATGATATTGTTTAAAGCACTACGGCCTAAGCGGTAATTTTTTCGCGACGGAGAATCTACCGTAGCTTGTGTTGAAGTTGCTGCATGAATAGTAGTCATTAATGCTTCTTCAATACCAAAATTATCCTCAATAACTTTCGCTAAAGGTGCCAAACAGTTTGTGGTACATGAGGCATTAGAAACAATATGGTGTTCTGGAGTTAATGCATTATCGTTAACCCCCATTACAAACATTGGTGCATCTTTACTAGGTGCAGAGATGACTACTTTTTTAGCCCCACCTTCTATATGATAATTTGCCGTTTCTAGGGTGGTGAATATTCCTGTGCATTCTGCAACTACATCGGCTCCTGCTTCATCCCACTTAAGGTTTTTAGGATCTCTTTCTGCAGTTACTCTTATTGTTTTTCCATCGACCACAAGATTACCATCTTTAACTTCAATTGTACCATCAAACTTTCCATGAACAGAATCATATTCTAACAAATATGCTAAATGTTCTACATCTAGTAAGTCATTAATTGCTACAACATCTACATTGTCTCTCTTAACGGTCGCTCTAAAAACGATACGTCCTATTCTACCAAATCCGTTAATTCCTAATTTTAATTTTGACATAATTTTAATTTAAATATGATTATGTGGTCATTATATCTGACACACGAATTAATTCTTTATTTATTTTAGACTTTCCTTTTACTGCTTTTTCTAATGGTGTGAGTGCTATTTTATCATTTAGCAGACCAACCATATAGTTAGACTCGCCATCTAATAAACCCTCTACAGCCTTTACCCCCATTCTACTTGCTAAAACACGGTCGAAGCAAGAAGGAGAGCCGCCACGTTGCATATGTCCTAATACAGAAACACGCACTTCATATTCGCTCATATTTTCTTCAACATAATCTTTAAGCTCGAAAACATTTTTACCAATTTTATCGCCTTCAGCAACAACAACAATACTCGAAGACTTTCCAGATTTTTTACTTCTTCTTAAAGACTCTAATAAACGGTCTAAACCTAAATCTTCTTCAGGAATTAAAATTTCCTCTGCACCCGCTCCAATACCAACATTTAAAGCAATATGTCCTACATCTCTTCCCATTACTTCTACAAAAAACAAGCGATTGTGAGAACTTGCGGTATCTCTAATTTTATCTATAGATTCTACGACTGTATTTAACGCCGTATCGTAACCTAAAGTATGTGAAGTCCCAAAAATATCATTGTCTATTGTTCCTGGAATTCCCATTACAGGAAAATCAAATTCTTTATTAAAAATAAGGGCACCTGTAAACGTACCATCCCCTCCAATAACCACAAGACCATCTATCTCTTTTTCTACAAGACTATGATGGGCTTGTTTTCGACCTTCAACGGTTCGAAACTCATCAGACCTTGCCGATTTTAAAACCGTGCCGCCTTTATTAATAATTCCTTTTACATTACGGGCGGTTAAATCTTTAAAATCGCCTTCAATCATGCCTTCATATCCGCGATATATACCAACACACTCTATTTCATGAAATGCACAAGTTCTGGCAACAGAACGAATGGCGGCATTCATTCCTGGAGAGTCGCCTCCAGAGGTCATAACGCCTATTTTTTTAATCGCTTTTGACATATAATTTTTTAGTAAAAGGTAAAATTACTAAACTAAATCTAGATAAAACAAGGGTTTAGACATAATTTAGGCCGTCTAATTTCACTATAACGTTTTAGTTAATAAAAAAACGAAAATCGGAAATGCTTTTTATCTCATAATTGGGGTTATACAGCTAAAAACTAATCTTTTTTCTTAATTTCTATGCCAGCTGGTAAAGGATTGTCTTCTGGCGTATTTTCTTTTAAATCGTTTTTTTCTTCTTTAATGGTTTTATTATTTTTCTTAAATATGAGTCTTAACAATTCTCCAAAAGTATCAAAATCGACCGAATAAGCAACCCCTAAACCTTGAGTATAACCTATTTCTTCACCAAAATTACGAATGCTATTTTCTCTATTAAACACTTTGGCCGTTAATGTCCCTTCTTCATTTAGCAAGAAATCGATTTGTACGTCTCCTGCAACCACAGACTCCCCTGCCCCTCCAACTGGCACACCAACTTTCCCGTTAATAAGTACTCGATCTGTGATTTGAGTTTGCAAGGTTAAGCCTAAACGGTCATCGGTTTGAAAATCTGGCCGGTTTTGACCCGCTTCATAATTTAAACCAATATTAATTTTATTATCACTATCGGTAAAAAAGCTATTTATTAAGCTATTTAAACGCTCGGTAAGTGTTCCTGTTGGATTAAAGTTTTCTAATGCCCTACTAAAACCTCCAGAAGCTAAAAAAAACAGTGCCTGTTTTTCTCGATCCTCTCTCGATTCTAATCGATACTCTAACTCGGACCTAACAGCGGAGTTTACTGTTGGGAATTTAAAGTCGTAATCGACCTGTGGTTGTTCTAATTCATCGGTTAAATTAATACCCAACTCTACAGGAATGGACCTATTAATTGGATTGTCTAATAATGCCGAAGGGTTCGTATTGGTTTTATAGATGGCTTTAATATTTATTAAGGCCTTTAATGGATCACCATTCCATGCTAATGTACTCCCAGGCTCAACTTTAAATTTCTTTTCTATTAATCCGCCATATAAAAAATTATAGTCGCCTTCAAAAACAGAAATATCGCCATACATATTAAATTTGCCATTGGTATTAATTTCGACTAACAAACCGCCTTCGCCTCGGCCACTAATAGTACTTCCCGATTTTCGATCGATCACTATTTCTACTAAAGCATCTTGGGTGATGTCTAAATCAAAATCTAAGGCCAGACCAGTAGTGTTATTAATTTGTATATTTTTTCCTTCTAATTTGGCTTTTTTCTCTTCGGGAGATAAAAAATGAATAAACGAATTGTCGCCAAAGGATTCAGAATCACTTAGCGGTATTTTAAATAGTGTGCCTTTTTCTGTTGCGCCAATAACATTTATTCTTAGGGCATCGCTTGGTCCAGCTATCGAAGCGATCCCACTCATAAAACCAGTACCATAATACAAGGCATCTTCTGTGTATTCGGTATCTAATACTAATAAACGTGGCGTATTAACATTTAAATTTAACCGCCATTTAGAAAAATTATTATGGCTCAAAGTGCCATCGACTATACCAGATGAAGCGTATTTGGTATCTGTTAATTTTATGGTGTTGAAACGAAACGTTTGATTATTTAGTGTCACTGAGGCTTCTTCCTCAAAATCATAATCAATATTTAAATAAGGGACCGCCAACCCGCCATTATTCACTTTTAAAGCGCCATTAATATTGGGCTTGTTAAGGTTGCCTACAATTCTTGTTTTACCGGTTACATTTCCTCTTATATTCTCTAAAATGCCTTCTAAAAAAGGATTTAAAAGTTCTAGACCGAAATTATTAAAGTTTAAGTCAACATTTATGGCCGAAGATTTAGAAGAGACCTCTATATCACCTATGGCAGAAAAAGTATTAGACGTATCGTCTTTAATTTTAGCATTGACTTTATAATTCGTCAATGAGGCATTTCCTATGATGCTGGCATCAAAAGCACCAAGGTTTTGGTTATTTAAAGTAAAATCGTCTATCGTTATTGTTGAATTAGGTAAATAGCTGCCGTTTTTTTGAATAACATCCAGATTACCATTAACCGTACCCTTAAGGGCGACATCTTTAAGTCGAGGGGTTATTTTTCTTAAATCGACATCCTTAAATTTTAATTTCAAATCCTTGTGCGTAGAATCTCTAACCGTTCCAGAAAGCTTTATTTCTTCGGCATAATGATTCAATACAAACGGTTCAATTTTAAAATCTTTTAAATCACGATCAAAAATTATTTTATGATCACGATCTTTTTTATGATTAACCGTCCAAAGATTGTCTTTAAATTTTACTTGAGATTCTTTAAAACCTATTACCGATTTATTGTCTTCATTTATAGTATGATAAAAACTTAAATCGTACTCGTCGTTGTTTCTAAGGCCGCCTTTAAACTCTGAACGCATAAACAGCGTGTCTTTAAGCGTTACATTAACTAAATTAAATTTAGAAACGTTATAAAGATTAGTATTTAAACTGTCTATTTCGATGGATGTATTAAAGAGTGGGTTTTTATTATCGATTTGTAATTCTATATTGTTCGCAAAATACTTTTTCAACTTAATCTCTGGCGATTTAAAAGTAAGTTTAAATGCTTTTTCATCGGTTTCTACCCGACCTTTTACATACGTATTTTTACCCACTTTAAGTTCTGGGTAAAAGACCTCAATGATTTTATTGTAAATTTTAAAATTAAAATCTATGTATTGGCTGGTTGATAAGTCATTGGGTTTATAATTGGTATAAATACTTTTTACAGAATTTTCTACAAGCTTGCCAATGTCTTCAAACTTAAAATCACCACTTAATTGCCCTTTAATAATATCTGGAGAGTTAATCTCTATAAACCGCTGTGCAGCTTCAAACCTTGAGACGATTTCAAAATCTTCAAAATAATAATCGTCGTTTTCGTTTTTATAATTGGTTTTATTAAAAGTAATTCGACCTGCAGCATCGTTAATATTGGTGCCCATCATTTTCATATCTATGCTGCCCTTAAATTTAGAAATACGATCTTTTTTATAAAGGTTTAGTGCTCTTAAATTCGCATAGGCAACATCCGCCCTAAAATCAAAATCATAAACCGTTTTAGAAAAATCGATTAACCCGTCAAACTTTAATTTTATGTTTTCATCGTTCGTCGCTAGTTTGCCATTGAAAACTTTGTCCTTAACTTTGCCTGAGACGTCTAAGTTTTTATAAGTGTAATTATTGTATTTAATATCGTAAACATCGCCTACTATCTCCGTATTTATGTTTTCCTGCTTAAAGCCATAGCCATTTACTTTTAAGTTTGCTGATGTTTTTTCTAATTTAGGGTCGTTTAACATTTCGCCAAGATTAAATTCATCAAAAATTATAGTCCCATCGTATGATGCTTTATCAATATCGTTTACATTAGTCATCGCCAAATCAGAATCTATGATTCCTAATTCAGTATCAATCGTTAATTTAGCATTGATTTTTGAACTGGTGATATTGGTGTTTCCATTGATTTTAAAAACACCCAATTTTTCAAAAGCGGAAGGAATCGTGGCCCCCAAAACATTTGGTAGTAATCTTTTTAAATCTTTATAGCTCGAAGTAAGGTTGCTAAAATTACCATTCATGCTAAAATTATTTTCTTCAGCATTAAATAGGTTTTTAAAATTTGCATCGCCATAAATTTTTGTATTGCTTCGGTTGCGCAATTTTAATTGATTGGCATTTAAATCGTTTAGCGTTCCAGTAACTCCTACACTCCCACGAATGCTTTGGTTGGCTCCAAACTCATTATAAAACACGTTTAGCTCATCAAACGAAACATCCATGTCCTTAAAATTAGCAACAACATTTACTTTATCGACAAAGTGCTTTAAATCTTCTCGTTTATAGTTAAAGCGTAACTCTCCTTTTAAGGAAGAATTTTTCGTTTTTATATCCAAGTTTCCGAAATCCATTTCACTCGTTGTATACGAAAAATTCGTGGTTAAATTTTTCATCTCCAAACCACGCGAATCTCTAAAATTAAGCGTGTTCACTCGCATACTCACCGCACTTCCATTTATTAAAAAGTTAGTAGCGTTAATATTTAAATGATTAAACTCAAGGACTTTAGGGGTTTCTTTATTTTCATTGATTAGCCTAAAAATGCCATTGGTTATAGTAACATCGCTAGAAGACATTATGAATTTACTTTTCTTCTTCCTAGGATGCTCACTATCAAAGCGTGCTACAAAAACATCTAGATTGGTTTCGGTTTTTCCTTTGTAAGTAATGATATTAAAAACCGTTTCGTTTAGGGTAATATCGCCAAAATTAAGAATCCCTTCTGATAAATTTTTAAAGTTTATTATCGAAGATGCTATTTCTGAAGCTTTTATTAAAGTATCGTTGTTAAAGTCTCTAATTAACACGGATTTAAGTTCGACATCACCATTAAATTTAAGCCCAACTTTATCAATATTTATATTGGTATTGTAGGCTTTATTTAATTCAATAGTCGCGTACTTTCCAACCCTTGTTTGAATAGAAGGAATAGAAAATAATAACACCAATATCACAAACAACAAAAAGAGAATTGCTGCTAATTTCGTTACTATTTTAAGAAACTTCTTGATAACAATTAAACTTATAAAATTCTACAGAATAAATTACCTTTGCACAATTAAGTGAGCACAGTGTTTTGCTATTTCGCTTACGCAATTCAAAATTAACAATTATAATGCCGTTTTTGTACTAATGACCTCACAAAATATTTATATCCTTGGTATTGAGAGTTCTTGCGATGACACTGCGGCCTCTGTATTGCACAACGGTCGAATTTTAAGTAATGTTGTAGCCAATCAAAAAATTCATGAAAATTATGGTGGTGTAGTCCCTGAATTAGCCTCGAGAGCGCATCAGCAAAACATAGTGCCGGTGGTAGATCAGGCCCTCAAAAAAGCTGGTATAAAAAAGTCCCAACTTGCTGCTATAGCCTTTACTCGAGGCCCAGGTTTAATGGGATCCTTATTGGTAGGCACTTCTTTTGCGAAGTCTTTGGCTTACGGACTTAGTATTCCGCTTATAGCTGTAAATCACATGCAGGGACACATATTAGCACATTTTATAGATGAAGAGGGTTTTAATAAACCCACTTTTCCTTTTTTGGCGATGACAATTTCTGGAGGACATACTCAAATTGTTAAAGTGAATCATTACTTTAATATGGAAGTTATTGGTGAAACCATAGATGATGCTGTTGGCGAAGCCTATGATAAAAGTGGTAAACTATTAGGCTTAGGGTATCCTGCTGGTCCAGAAATAGATAGGCGAGCACAATTAGGAAATCCCAAAGCTTTTCAATTTACTAAGCCTAAAGTAGAAGGTTTAAATTTTAGTTTTTCTGGATTCAAAACAGCTGTTTTATACTTTATTCAACGAGAAATAAAAACCAATCCTAATTTTATAAACGACAACTTAAACGATATTTGTGCTTCTATACAATATACTATTATAGGCATATTAATGGACAAACTAAAACTGGCTTCAAAGCAAACCAATATTAAACAGATAGCTATTGGCGGTGGGGTTTCTGCAAACTCGGGTATTCGAAAGGCTTTAAAAAATGCTGAACATAAATTTGGTTGGACCACCTACATTCCTAAATTTGAATTTACTACAGATAATGCGGCCATGATTGCCATTGTGGGCTATTTAAAATATTTAGACCATGATTTTGCCAAAGACAACATCATGGCTTCGGCGCGATTAAAGATTTAATTTTGACTAAACAGGTTATTCCAAAATCAGTATTCATGACTTTTAAAATAATTTATGCCTTTTAACGAAGAACTAGCAAATAGAATTCGAAAGCAACTTCTTTTTTATTCTGAAGAATTCATAGAAAAGAAAATGTTTGGTGGATTGTCTTTTTTATTTAAAGGAAAAATGACTGTTGGGATTGTTAACGATACTTTAGCTGTAAGAGTGGTTTCATCAAAAATAGAAAATGAATTACTTAAAAAAACAGTAAGACCAATGGACTTTACTAAACGACCTATGAAAGAATTCATCTATGTTTCAAATGAAGGGATTAAGACTGAAGAAGCATTACTCTATTATATCGAACTCGGTTTAGAGCATGCAAAAAGCAAATTATAGGGTTTTGTTTTTAACTATTGTTAATATCAATTGTTAATAACCTGTTGATAACGTTTAAGAAAAACACATTTTGAATTTATAATTTTTGTTTTTTTGTTTGGAACTCCTTAAGTGGAGTGTAGTTTAACTTATAATAAACCCAATTTAAAAATGATGAATAAATTCTACTTAATACTTTGTCTAGGAGCATCAGTACTTATAAATGCCCAAACTGCAGTTAAAAAAGAGCTTAAATTAATTGAAAGTAATGAACAGGCTGAAGCCTATTTAGAAAACAATAAATCTAAAAAAAACAAACTTATTACGTTTAATGAAGAAAAACACAGCACTTCATTAGCCAAAGCCCTTTTTAAACTCTCTAAAGGTAAAACTAAGGTAAGCGAAAGCGCTTTCGATAAAACCTATTATAAAGTGGTTGAAAAAATCAAAACAACACATTATAGGGTAAGTGCAATATATCTTGATGCTGACAAAATGAGTTTGGACAAAATAAACGCCCTTAGGGACAATATTATTTACAAGTATGAAAATGGCGTGCCTTTTGCTAATCTTGTAGAAAAATATTCAATGGGTAATAATGTTGATAAAGGTGGCGATATTGGCTGGTTTGCAAAGGGCGAAATGGCCCCAGAGTTCGATGAAAATGCAACCACTAATCATCTTGCTGTAGGCGATATTTTTAATGTTGACATTCCTTCAGAAAAAAAATATTATGTGCTCGTCAAAACGCACGAGCCTAAAGACATTAATGAAATTAAAGTGTTAAAAATAGTAGAGCGCAAGTAAACGTTTTAGCCATGCAACTTTTTTATAGCGCTGAAATAAGAGAAGAAGCTACTGTTTTTTCTTTTTCAAAAGAAGAAAGCAAACACATTATTAAAGTTTTACGAAAACAAACAGGAGACACCTTAACCCTAACCAATGGTCGAGGTGTTCTTTTTTATGCCACGATTATAAGTCCAGACATAAAAAAATGTACTGTAGAAATTACAAGTACGACCCTACAAGCCAAACCAACATACGAGCTTCACTTGGCCGTAGCTCCAACTAAAATGAACGACCGTTATGCCTGGTTTCTCGAAAAAGCAACAGAGATAGGTATTACTAGCATTACACCTATTATTTGTGAGCGCAGTGAGCGAAAAGTAATAAAAATAGAGCGTTTTCAAAAAATAGTACAAGCGAGTATGAAACAATCGCTTAATTATTACCTCCCCCTTTTAAATTCGCCCATTTCCTTTAATGAATATATAAAGCAAAGGTTTGATGGCGATTTATTTATTGCGCATTGTGAAAAGGATAAGCCACGCGATACTTTAAAAAAAATGATTAAACCAAAAACGACCACGACCATACTTATTGGTCCTGAAGGAGATTTTAGTACTCAAGAAATAGAATTGGCCCTAACAAATAAATTTAGACCTGTAACTCTAGGTAAAACACGTTTAAGAACCGAAACTGCGGCCATAGTTGCTTGCCATTCTCTTGCTTTTATTAATGAGTTA
>CALDCO010000007.1 GCA_937937185.1 uncultured Flavobacteriaceae bacterium | reverse complement strand
TGTAACAATAAAACTTTACTTTTCTATCTTTGCCTAATAAGCGCACGTGGCGGAATTGGTAGACGCGCTGGCTTGAGGGGCCAGTGACCGTTAAGGTCGTGGAAGTTCGAATCTTCTCGTGCGCACAATTATAATTTATATGTTTTCTATAACATCTTTAGTATTAAAAGCACTAAATTCTTTAACTCCAATCCCAATTAAGAGAAAGCTATTCAAAAAAAAGCTATACGCGAAAATCTAGGAAATCATACTAATCAAAATATAATAACTATTGGGTGATAGAGATGCTTTTATAAATTAGCCAGTTCCAATCATTATCACAAAATCTTATCCTGTTTTGCAAATTCTTTTTTAATACTATTGTTTATGTCTTGAATTTTTAAGGCATTACTTTTTTGGGCATAAGCTCTTAAGGAAGCATAGTACATCACATTAACAATTTCTGCTCCAGTCATTTTGTATTTATCTGCAATTGTTTTCCAATCTATTTCTGTTTTTAAGAACATATCTTGAGGGATACTTTGAGTCCATAACTTATATCTTTCACTAGCTCCAGGGACTGGGAAATGAATTATGTTATGAAAACGTCTAAGAAAAGCATCATCTATATTATTCTTGAAATTTGACGCCAGAATAAGCAAGCCCTTAAAATCTTCTATGCGTTGTAACAAATAAGACACTTCTTGATTAGCGAATTTATCGTTTGAACTTTGAACATTTGTTCGCTTTCCAAAAAGCGCATCGGCCTCATCGAAAAAGAGCACCCAATTTTTTCGTTCGGCCCTATTAAAAACCATTTCAATATGTTTTTCAGTCTCTCCAATATATTTTGAAACCACCTGCGATAAGTCTATACGGTAAACAGGTATATTAAATTTTTTACCCAACAAAGAAGCCGTTAAAGTTTTTCCTGTACCAGCCTGACCATAAAAAAGTACCCGATATCCTGGTTTAATTTTTCTTCCGAAGGACACATCCTTTAAAACATATTGACTGTACTCCATCCATATTTGAATATCATTAATCTGCTCTAAGGTTTGGGGGTGCAAAACAAGATCATCCCATACCATTTCCGTGTAAATTTTACGTGCAGGAAATTCGACACTGTACACGGGAGCAGACTCTTTACCCAATAATATTTTCTCCATCCAATCTGGATCAGGTACTAACTTGCCACTCATAATAGGTTCTCCTGGAGGCACACTACTTACTTGTAATAAACCATGTATTGCAAATAAACGATCACTATTAAACAATTCTTGATATTTTAATCGGTTTTTAATATTAGTTCCTGCCAAAATATAAAGCGCTGTTTCTCCGGTAGGCATTATGCCTCTATATTGTTGACCCTTAACTCCTCCAAACGCAATAAAGTCACCCCCATTTGGCAGTATCTCGTTCATAACATTTTCTATAAACCCTGGTTGAATATGAGGCAACACAGCCAAAAGCAATGTGATTTTTTCGGCCAAGGAAAAAGTCGATTTTACTTGTAAAAGTGAACTCATACTACTCTTAAATTCTTCACTTATGTAGGCCTCTAAATTAAACTGAGACCCATTGGCTTCCATAACAAGACGATGTGCTATTAAGTCTCTCATTCCCTTAATGCAGATGTCAAACTTATTACGAGTACTTGTAATCTTTTTTACTTTATTTTTGATAGTTTCCATTAGTCTTTAATTAAAATTAGCAAAACTTGTATTATCATTACTCAATAAAATTCCTCATTGTCAAGATACAGCATATTCAACAGTAAACAAATAGATTTACACTCTTATTCTTCTGGTTTTTCGGGCGCTGGTACTGGCGCTTGGTCTTCGCAATCTAGATCGACTTCAATATGGAATGGGTCTAATGCATCACTGGCATTTTGAGCTATAGCTCTTCGGGCCATCTCATTCGTATTATGCAACTGCTGTACATAATCTTGAAACCCTGTACTGCAACCTGTGTAATTTAAAGCTAAAGTCACTGTGCCATTATATTGTCTAAAAGCAGCTACATGCTCTTGCTCATGAGGCGCTAGTATATTATCTATTGCATTTTTAACCCTTTCATGTTGGCATTCGGTGAGTCCCTCTGGGACATCTGGCAATTCAACATGAGTACCAACATGATAATCTATATTTAGTTGCCCAGTATAATGGTAGCAATCACTTTCGGCACAGCCAACACAGTTTTCGCTAGGGGTTCTTGCCAAATTCTGAGTTGCACCAGTTCCCCCGTCGTATGATGGAGTGGTCGTACCTTGAAAAGTTACCGAAGTACCATAGGCTTTTCCCATACTGGGTTTTCCAAAAGTTTTAAAATCGGGCACAGCTTCTGGAGTCATGATACGTTCTTCCTCTTGTTCAGCTTCTTTTTCTAAGCTTTGTGCATTGCCCGATACGTTTTTTTCTGGCGCTTTACCCTCTTCTTCAGGCATCATTTGAATATGATGCTGTCCTTTCCTTTGTTGCTGTACATGTTTTAATTCATGAACCAGCAATTGTTTTTCTTCAATACTCCCTTCTTTAGAATAGGCTTTATTGAGTACTACATGATTTTTATAGGCAAATGCCTTAGCTCCAATAGCTTTGGCTGCAGTAGCAGCCTCGGTATCATTATGCAGTTTTACATCACTAAAATCGTCATTGAGTTTCCCTTCAAAGAAACTGCGTTTTTGTTTGGACAGGGCACTTCCTTTACTGCTGATATTACTCATATATTGCCCAAAAAAGGAATTGCTCTTTCCTTCAGTTTTTCCATCTGACTTTTTTTGTACTTCCTTTTCTTGATCCTCACATTTCTCGCATTTGCGTTGCACATGCGCTTCAAAGAAATTTTCATTTTGCGACTGCTTTTGTGCTGGTTTCTGGCGTTTTGCCCGCCGCCGTCTGTTTGATGATTTGTTTTTCATAACATCCTTTATTTAATTTTATAGTTAAGCACTATTTGCGATAAGTAGTGATTTAGTTGCTTCAAATGAAATTTGGATTCAAGAAAAATTGCCTTTTGCCATCCGTAAAAAAAGTAGTTAGCATATCCGTACTCCAAATACGTTCTGAAGTTCACAGGAATACAATGTTGATCACCCTCATCAAAATCTAAAAAAACTAATTGATCTGGTGCTTCAATATTTATACAACACATGAATTCTTCATGTAATTCTTCAAAAGGAAACAGTGTTCCGACGAATTCTCGATTCAACTCCATACCAAAATTCTCCCTAAGCCATAAAGAATCAATCCCTTGCAAAAAAATAGCCTTATCAACTTGATTGAATTCTCCTTCTACAAAGTCTCGTTCTTCATCCAAAAAATTCAATTTTACAGCATCTTCGTTGTATCTCCAAGAAATTTGAGTGTCCTGGATTTCATTATAGAATTCCAAGATTTCTGGATCAAGATTTAATGGAACATTCGCCTTGACCGTATTTAGTGCTGGATTGATCACATAATTATTCTTTTTGATACTTATCTTGTTGTTAGAAGTTAAAGCAGCTACGAAATTCAAATGTCTGTTTGTATACTTTTCTTTCATATCCTTCTATTTATATTTAAAAATCCATAAAAATATGTTCCCCTGCAAGGGTTGTCAAATCACTTCCATATCTACCTTGAAACCAACCTGCCGTCTTATTCTTCTCATTCACATAATAGGTATCCATCATTGTGATTAAGTTAGCTATAGAATCTCCAAAGGACTGAGATGGGAGGGCTCGTCTGGCATCAACTATTGCAGCAAAAACAGACCGAGGAATGCTTTTTCCAGCTGCATCTGACGCATCTTTTAGTCTTGACGCAGATGACTCATTAAAGGACGTAATACTAATTTTGGTCCTATCAGGAGAATCTTGAGTAAACGTAGAAGCACTGGTCAAGTTACGAACATAGGCACCTGGTCCTCCCGTTAACTCCCCATATTCTACCCTAATCTGAAATGGAAATAACCTCATATTGGGTTCTGTAGGATGCGCGTCATAGTACGTCACATCTACTTGGTAATAATATTGTTTATTAGGATTTCCTAATACGTCTGTTTTTGCTCTGTTTTCTATTTCAGTTTTCATGTTATTATTGGTTTCTTTTGTACCCGAAACCAGATTCCATGCAAGACCAGGACCATGGAGATTATGATTCAGTAAATGTGCTGCAACCCAACTTCTTCTTCGTGTAGCAGTATCAATTAAATCCCATCCTGGAGGTGCCTCTTGTGGCGTGGAACCAGCCGTATTACCTGGGATGGACGTCAATGGAAAAGCAAGTACTTGCGATGGCCTGTTATCACTAATACCTTGATGCGTAACACGAGTTTCTATGTTATTTGCACCTTCAACATCTATTCCAGCAATAATAAGTTTCTCTAATGTTGCATCCATTTTGATATTGATCTGAGCTTTTAATTGTTCTGATTGACTTGAACTGCTCCTGTCTACAGCTATTTGATATTGCGCTAACAGCGAATCTATTTGTCCTTTTGTTGTTATAATATTATTTAAAGCATCTAATTTTGGTTGGTTTTCAGAAACTTTGCTAGGATCAGAACTATTTTGTTGGGTAATTTCAGTTCTTCTATCGGCTACTAACTGCTCCACCGTTTTGGGGGTAGATGCAACCATTAAGTTTGTTACATTGCCCGAAGCTTGAAAGTATAAACTATGACTCTGCCCGTCTTGAGTTCTAAACGATTTTCTAATTCCTAAACGTTCCAAAATACGATTTGCAACACCTCTTACAACCGCTCTACCTCGCTCAACAACACGTTCCCCAAACTCAATGGCGCGGATGACCCCATCAATTATAGGCCTGCCTATGCGTAGGGCTTTGGCCACCAGCCAATCTATACCTTCTGTGATTTTTTCTCGTATAGCTCCTATGATCTCCGCCATTTTTGCACCAATATCGCCTAAACCAACTTGGTTGGCTAAGAACCCAATCATCACAGGAATACCGCGAGCCATAGCACCTTCTAAATAATCTGCCGCCACCTTAACATTGCCTGCCGCAATTTCTGCAACCCCATTCACAAAAGAATTTAAGATTTCTAACATGGCGCGCAGCTGTTCAATAAAGGACTGTATCGCCTTATAAATAGCAATAACACTATTCACTACCGCCATGATCCCTGTAGGATCTAGCATGCTCAATAGCTTGGTTGTTACCGAGGCAATGACGCGTGTCATAATCCAGTTCTTCGCCGCATCGAGCACCATATTCCATAAGTTGCTGAGTTTTTCTTGGATGAATTCCCAAATGGCAATGGGTCCGCGGTCCATAACATCTTTAATAAAAGTCCAGATACCCGTTAGCTTATCTATAGCTCCTTTAATTTTGGCTACTTTTTTTGCCCCTATTTGCTCGGTAAGTTTTATCCAAACCCGTTCCATTATTTTTTCAACACTTATGCCTAAAATTTGAAGGATAAGGTTAAGGATACTCTTAAAACTCAAATCGGGAGGCATTTGTATACCAAGACTACCAAGCGACCCAAAGAGCCAACTGGCCATACCACTTAATAAATGCGTCAGGATTTTATCGAAGAACTGAGTAAAGCCCATCTTAATACCCCTCAAGATATTTTTAAGGAAACCTATAGGATCGCGCTTTATGTTACCAAAGGCTTCCATAGATTTGGCAATGATATTGTTAACGGTGTCTATAGGGAAGCTCATGACTACCATCAATATCTCAATAGCAATCTTAATAATGACGGTAATAAATCGAATTAATCGAACTACCGGATCTGCAAAGGTGTTAACAATGCGCACAAACACCCCAAGCGGGTTAAGAAAGTCTGTCCAATCCAAAGATTCCCAAAGACTTGTAAACAGTCCAACAATATATTCCCAAGAGAAGTTTAATTTCTTAACCGCAGCGTTAATCTTCTCGGACATTCGATCTATGGCTCCACTCTCCTTCATTTGCTGGAACTGCGCTTCGCCACCTTCCATTAAACTAAAGAAACCACGAATGATGTTTTCTGTATTTCTAGGCACCCGGTCTCCTGTAAACGGATCTTTACCAATTAGTACCGTAATTAGGAAGTACCCTCTAGTTTCCTTGGCGTAATTACTTAGTCTATTGAGAAGCGCTTCGCGTAAAATGCCCACAAGCACAATCATCGCATCGGTAAAGAAATCAATAATTCTATTAATTGGAGTAAGGAAGGCTTCTGCTATTCTAGTAAAGGTTTCAATAGGACTAAATAGCGAATCAAAAGTAATAAGTTCCCAAATAGTGCTAAAAATAGTGCCTACATCGCTAATTAGATCTTGCACCAAACCAATACTGCGGTCAATCCAAGCTACACATTTTACAAAAATGCCATTCTCTAGCATCTGTGCTTTTATTTGTACCCCGCGTTCTCCCAGTACCTTTAAGGCCGCATTTAAAATATTAGTTCCATTAAAAGCCATGGCTTCCCCAGTTATTGGATCTTCTCCTAACAACAATGCCAGTAAATCATAAGCATCTGGGAAATAATTTTTAACAAAAGTAACAAGCGTAGTCAGGGCAATATCTTTTACCATGGTTAGGAAATCGCCTCCTACCTCAGCAACAAAATTCACAATTTCGGTAACGATAGATTGGAAAAGATTGGCTACATCGCTCATTACCCGCTCTGGGTTACCGGCATCATCTATACTGAGCCCGTTCCAGAAGCGTTCAAATCTGTCCTCAACTGTAGCAATAAGCTTAGAGAAGCGTCCAACGGACTCAAAAAGCCAATTGGCAACTGGGGTAATCGCGTCAAAATACTCGAGCACCCATTTTACCATAGCACCGCCAATTGGTATAATATCTAGCACTGCATCCAGTAATGTAAAGGGGGTATTATTAACACCTCTTCCAGTAATAGGATCGTAACCTAAGATATACGACAGTAAGGTATATCCAGGAATCTCAACTACAAAGTCACGTACCTTATCTAACAACCAATCTTTAGCTGCATCTAAGCCTTCTTCAATCAAATCTGCCATATCAGATGCTAAACCAGATACCGCATTCCAAGCGTCACCTAACCAACCCCCTTGAATGAGAAGGCCAGGCGATTTATTCTGCACTAGTTGTGCAGGAGCCGCTTCTGCCTTAGTCTGTATATCTGCTGTACCGCTCTCAGTTTCATAATCCATTCCCATAGAGGCAAAACCACCAGCATTTCCTATTTCGGAACGTTGAATCTTTTCTTCTTCTTGCTCGTTTTCTAGCTTTGTTTGGATGGATATTGTGCCTTTTTTATTTGTATCAGCCTTTGTTTGAAGCTGCTCTTCTTCCCCTTGCTCTGACATTGATTTTGCCTGAAGTTCTTCATCTTCCGTTGCAGGGTCTGCCTTACGGCTTACATTGTATTTTAATTTGCGTAACTCTTTAAAGGTTTTAGGCTCGGTATCCTTATCGCCTTTTCCAGGATCTCTAAGGTTTCCTGTTTTGGCTACCATCGGATTAAAAAAGCCATCCCAAGAACTCAGATCATGGGTTTGTACTTGAATTTCACCACCCAAGTGATCATCACCTGCCGTATTTCCATTAACACTTTTAACACGGTTACTCCCTTCCATGCCTACAACCAATCCAAAATGCGAACGCAAATGTTTGTAAGCGATATCTCCTGGTTTTGGAACATGCTCCTTAGGGTAGGCCGATTCTGGGGGTAAGAAAGCCTTGCCTAATTGCCACATTGGCATGGGAATACCCGCTTTATGTAACGACCAGAAAGCAAAAATACCACACCAGCTAGGCATTGCATCTCGTTTTCCTGTTTTCACTTCTCCATCCGGGAAAACCACATTTCCTTCAAATTCCGATTTGGTCTTTATGCTTTTTCTTGGGACTGTATTTTTTTCGGAGCTTGGAGCATCTACAATCTTATCTTTTCCAAAGCTGGTTTCAAAATATTCCATGAGTCGCTCCCAACCATACCTATGGCCATCCGCTCCTTTTTTATTGGCAATAACTTTACCTTCTTCTGCTTCAGCTATTTCTACCGCTTTGGTAAGTTGCGGTGCTGCTTGTCTTTGAAGAATTGATTTGCGTTGTACTGCAGTGAAGTTGTGCTTGCGTTGCACTTGAGCATGAACAGGTACAGCCCCTTGCTGAATGGTATGTGTTAATTCATGCGCAAGGAGTGTTTGTCCCGATTTGGATCCGGGATCGTATTTTCCACTATTAAAGTAGATATGATTACCATAGGTAAAGGCATGCGCATTTACTTGCTTACTCATCTGCTGAGCGCTCGTATCTGCGTGTATCCTTACACCACTGAAATCTGCCCCGAAACGGGACGACATAAAGTTTCCGACGGATGGGGCCATAGCCCTACCTCCAGAAGCGGAATTGTGCAATTGACTTTGAAATTGCACGGCACCAGCCGGGGGACCGCGGCCACTACGCTGTAACACATCTGAGTGATACATGCTTGGCGACCGCTCATGTGAATAGGTCTGTACGGTTTCATCCTCTTCCGTTGAAGCCGTTTCTAGACCAACTGTATTTCGTTGTATTCCTATATTTTGTTTGGTTTGTATTGTTGGGGTCTCTTCCTGTTCATCATCGGTCATTCGTTGAATGGATATGGCAGAGGTTTGAACGACTTCTTTTTCCTCTTCTTCTTTAACCTCTTCTTGGCGTTGTACTTCTGGAGGAGCCATAGGAGCCACCTCAACTTTTGGCTCAGGAGCATTGACTACCCTATCAGCAATGAGATCTGCCTCTTTTTCGTAATGATCGTCTGGTTTATTTACCCTAAGTTTTGCTTGAATCGCAGGCTTAAAAAAAGTAGATTTAGGCGCAGGTGCTCCTGACTCTTTTTGGAGACCAAAAAAAGTTTGCGCTTTCTTGCGCTGCACACTAGTAGCCGGTTTTACCGTTTTGTCTGCTGTTGAAAACACCTATTAGCTTTTATTCCATGTTACAAAGAGGATACTTTGCATCCAGTTTAATCGTATTGTGGTATAATTCCATGGAACATAGTTTAACAGAATATCTAAGGTCTGTTCTTCTATATCCAAGTAATAAAATCCATTTCTAGCTTGTAATACCCCTTCTCTATTTAAAAAGGTTTCTCTAAACCCTTCAATGCTTGTATTTTTCAATGCTTTCCAATGGCCTATTGCGGCCGCAAATAAAGCATCTATTTGTTTTTTAAGTTCCGTGGTGGGTTGCAATCCAGTATTGCAATGTTGCCCTGGACGTAAACCCGCCAGAATTTTAGGCAGTGTCAGTTTCCATTCTGGCACCTCCGTTTCTCCAGTAGCCATATAATGCAATACTATAGGAATTTCTCGCGCTTCAATAAACGCTCCTTCTTTATCAAGGTAACCAGCGTTTTTAAAAAATTGTGGTAAAAAATTGGCGAGTAATACAAGACCGGCCTGACTAATATACGAACCGTCCTTAAGGAGTTCTACCACATCATCACCTTCAACTTTTGGAAGTTTTCCTAGCCTATCCTTGGTTTTCGCTATAGCGGTTTTGCCCCTATTTTTTTCATTGCGATCTCCTTTTTCTTTATTAGCCAAAAATAGTGCTTGCCTTAATTCCGTAGTCAGCAGCTTAGGCACCGTTATATTTTTTACTGTTATGGTTTGATGTATCATTTGCTGCAGTATCATTTCCTGGAGTGCTTTAGTTAAAGAACCCTTGTGAACAGCAAGTAGTTGATATATGCGTTCATAAAAAGAAAGTAAGGGAATAAACAGAAAATAGTCCGGGTTGGCATTAAACAAGTATAGGGTTTGGTTTAACCGATCTAACACATTTTCTTCTTGAACATAGGCTTCCAAAAATTCTTGTTGTTCAGATACACTCTTCAATCTAAAAAAGCGAACAAAGGCACCTTTATGGCCTATAGTTCTTATCCAATTCTCACGTAGTACAGGATTGCCCATTAGTTCTTGGAAAAAACAATCAACAGCATCTTGCCATTCTGAAGCAGATAACTTTGATGAAAGCTGAGCGGTTTTAATATAAGCTAAAACCGTATTTGCCTTAGCCTGTGCAACTGTAATTTGATGTATCTCATTTTCTTTAATTGCTTTCTTTAGGTACGCTTCTATTTGCGCTCTTAGGTGTTGTAATACAGTTGTTTTCACCCTAAAGATATCTTCTTCTAGGGTGATACTAAGATTCATTGTTAATTCCGGAATCTGAATAATTGTTCCGGAAGCGGTATATGCATTAGCAATTTCATCTACAATTTCCAGAATATAAGTTTTGGTCCAAGCCACAAAATTGTTACCGTTTAAAATATTGCTTCGCGCTATATTGTAATTAAAATTAATCTCCGCGTTATGAATGTTATTTTGTAGCTCCCGATCCATTATGCAAGTAGTTCTTCTAAGCACTCTTCTAATTGCTCTAGAATTTCCATATATTTCACCTTTTCCGGTGTCTCATTTTTAGTTTTATTCAATTCTTCACCTACTGCCTCAAACATGTTTGCTATGATTGTTTTTGCGTTATCCTTAAAATCACCTTGTTCTTTCCATTCTTTAAATTGATCCAGTATAACATTAAACGTGTTTGAGGTAGCCACTTGTGCTTTATCTATATCTTGTTTCTGACAACATGCGTAGAACATAAGCAGTTGCAATAAAATATGATATAGTAGCATAGCTGCTATGGTATCCTCACCCTTTTCTTTTAAAATAGTATCTATATCGTTAATTACCCTTCGAATCACTGTAAGCGTTATATGAGGTCTTATAGCATCAAACTGCACTTTCTGCTCTTTTCCAACAATTGCATTCTCAAATTGGACAATAAATACACGTCGTAATAAGACGGAATCTCGAATGCGTTTCTCAAAGGCATCAGAGCCATTCTCCATTACTACCCTAAAACTTTCTCCCAGTAAATCGATAGAGGTACATGTTCTTTCTTCAGTTGGAGTTTGCGTTTTAAATTCTGACCTCACTGAATCCGAACTACTGCAGGGCCCATTTACGGCAGTTAAGGTTGCAACGCCAGTAGATCCGGTATATTGCTGCCGCCCTGGAATTCTATTTGTTGACGTATTACCGTTACTAAAAACCCAGTCAAATTGTGTAGCAAATTCTGTGGTATTGGTATAGGTAACCGTCTTAGTAGTATGGTTTATACTTGCTTCACCAATAGCTATTACAGGTTTTTTAAATACTTGTACAATAATAATTTTCACGTCGTTATTAGCGTTATACGAGATAGGAATGGTTCTAACACTTGTTTCGATGTCAAAATTATTGGGTACAAATTTGTAGGTAGTAGGATTATTTATAATTTCGCCATCAACACTTAGCTCCCCGCCTTCCGGACTCATAGTTACATCAATTTCCGAGTCATCATCTTCGCAGAATTCATCAACAGGTATGCGTAGTATTGTTGGGGGTGGCGAATTGGTTTCAAAAGTAATTCTTAAGGGATTAGATTGATTTTCACACGGACCATTAAACGCAGTTAGAATCACTGTGGCTTCATCTACGCTATCAAAATTAATTTCTCCAGGATCTTCTTCAGTAGAAATTATACCCCTACCAAAGTCCCACTCATAACGATAGGCAAAGTCCGTGTTATTTTCAAAAATAACCGTTCTGGTATCATCATCTTTCTCGAGAATTCTAATCTCAACCGTGGGCTTTTTATACACTACTACCCTAATATTCTTAACATCACCATTAATAGTATAGGTAATCAAAATCTCCCTTGAAGCTTGATTTGCTACAGGGAAATCTCCAGGTGCAAAACGTGTTCCTACAGGTCTACTTTCCCCGTCAATGGTTAATACTCCTCCAGTTGGAGCTACCCTAATCTCATAATCTCCTTCATCATCCTCACAGTATTCTCTTAATTTTATATCTAACTCTGTATTGGTTTCTCCTGGTTTGGTTTCTTTCTCTCCAAGAACCACAAAATTCATAGGGTTACAAGAAGATTTACACATATTAGGTACAAAGAAATCGGCTATTACGGTACCCTCTGGAAATTGATTTACCAAGGCTTGTAATTCCTTATCAGAAAGATCATCTGCGGTAGCTTCGTCAATAACGGAAAAAGTATCTTCTAAGCCTGCTTTTTTTACAGATTCATCACTTTCTCTTAAATCCATAAAGGGATTGTTGGTACTCTTACTTGACGCTGTATTCTTGACGGTATTAAAAACCGCTTCTCCCTCAGATTCTGCAGCCCTTGCTGTTCTAGAAAACGTTAGTTCGTTAAGGACAATATTGCCCAGATTAGCACTATCAACAATCACTTCCTTTGTTTCAAACCCAACAAAAGATATCACTAGAACGGGGTTTGCACTTGTGGTGATCATGGAGAAACTACCATTAAAATCGGTTTGCGCGCCATTAGTGGTGTTTCTTTCAACAACACTTGCTCCTACAATAGGGGCTCCAGAATTGGATAGTACATTACCCGTTGCTCGTTGGTTTGTAGCTCTTACCTCGGGCTTATCATTGTATACCAAAATTAGGGTACCCCCAACCGTAACACCCGCCTTATGCTGTATACCAGGATTTTTATAGGCATGTAATGCAAAGGTTTGATTGGAAATAAAAAGCACATAATTAATTAAAAAGTTTTTATACAGTACTTTAAACACCTCCCCTTTGCAAATACGAATGATAGCATCTAAAGTTTCTTCATAAGATGCTGGTAAATCTTGCGCTTTAAAATCATAGGTAAGCATTGCTGCTGCTGCCAACTTTCCGGCATCGTCTAACCTGGTTGTAAGTTGGATAAGGTTTAGTTGTACCAGTCCGTCAGGTAAAACCTCATAAATCTTTTCCATATAATACATCAATCCATATGGTGTAGCAGCTAAACCTGCTTCATTAAGTGATCCGTCTGGGTTTTGAAAATTTCCTGAATTCAGAAAAGCGTTTAAACTCGTATATGGATCATTCTTCTGTGCTGGATAACCCGCATCAAATAGAGCCCCAAAGGTGTTTGTTTTAGTTCGATATGCTGGAAAGAAATCCCTAACAATTTGAGATGCCGGCACGTTCGTCGTTGGCGCTGGCACTCCCTTGGGTATAGGTAAATTGTAAAAAAACGCCATTATTTTTGCAATTGCACAACGTAACTCTGCAGCATGGGCATCGTATTGCGATTCGATATCTGCAAAATAACAATGTACTTCACCCAGTAGTGAGGGATCTCCCTGAAGAATTTCGGCAAGGCTATTCTCATTTGTTAAAAGGCTTTGTATTAGCGCAAAAACGTCTCCGTTCAGGGCAACAACATCTATAGGAAGGCGTTTCTCCCTTTTTATTTGATTTACCTGCGCTAAGGCATTCTTCCAGTTGAGACCAATATGTCCCTCTACTCTTAAAAAATTAAAAGGTTCTAAATCATAATCTAAAGGTGTATTATAATACGGATCCGTAGTATAACTACTTGCGTCATAAGACAAATTAGTATGCCCTTTTTCTAGCTTAGTTTTTTTAAAGTTCCAATTATTGTATAGTTCATTAGGTGCTCCGTTAATGTCATAGTAGTAGGGAATTGCTTTATCTGATAATGGTATTCTACCATAGTTACTTGGCGTGATTTTAACTGTGTTCTCACGCGACAATAAACCAATAGCGCCTCGAGGAATGTTTACTTTTTGTACCAATAAGACTAACTTTTTCAAGAGGAATTTTATACGTCCTTCCGAACAACCACCGCAAGTAAAAGCAGGTGATTGTATCCAATGATGTCTAAATTCATCGGGTTTAGATATGGCACAACCAAGAATAAGGTGTCTGGGAAAAAGCATTTCATTAGGACAACACAATGATAGGCACTCATTACATATTTCACGCAATTCTTCATACCCCAAAATGAGATCAGAAAAGAAATCATAATAGTATTGCACATTTAATAACTGTACTTCATTTATACTACCGTCGAAAAGAAATGAAAAATTATTTCTTAATCCAGAGAAAGGATTGTTTGGAAATTCATCTCTAATATAATACCCAAAAGAACTGTATGCAGCCCCCAAGGTTCCTTCAATACGGAGTAAAAAATTGCTGTCGAGAATGTTCAAAAAGTTTTCAAGAATTTTTGGCGAACTCAATAACATGGTAGAAGGTACATTGTACTTTAGCATTTTTAGCGCAGGCCATTCTATGCACGTCGGTTTGTGAAAAAATGTACTATCTCCTTCACTGTACACAAGGTCATCCAAATTTGCCTTATCAATCAATAAGGGCCTATGCGTAACCTCCATGGTACACCCCTTATCATCACAAGAATCTGGGTCGCAATTCTTATTGTCTACCCTAAGAAGTTCTACAAAAATAACTACTATTTTATTTCTTAGAAAAGTTGGTGTAATGGGTTTTCTATCATCATCTGCCCCATTATTATGCAACAAATTCAAAGGAAATTTTTGTACATCACCATCTAAAAAAGGGTCGTAAAACTCTTCCTGTTCCGCGGAAAAGGTATCGTTGTAAAACGTATATGTGGTAGTAGGAAAGGGTACTAAATACCCTTTTGAAGTAACTCCAACACCCTCCGAGATTGTTAAACCCGTACCAGTGGCATTTATACTAACCTCCATACCACACAGTACACCTATCCCAATTAAGGTAGTTCTGGTAAGTCGTTGCTGCTCTTCCAAATATCCGAACATTTGGTTAAGACTTTTCTCTGTAAGCACCTGATCTGCTACAAATTTTGGATACCGATCTTCAATAATAGATTGCGCCATAAGATTGTATTTTAAATGATTGTGCTGTTTAACCGAACCCTATTTTCGTCATCTCCGTCTTCACAGTCATGCAAGGTGGCCTGAGGGTAAACACTTTTTAAGTTTTTAAATATTGTTATTAATTTTACGAGTTTGTTGTGTAATTCTTGTCTATCCGGTGATACTTTAGAAAGTTCTGTTAACCAACTGCAATAGTGCGTTTCAAATTCTTGTAACTGTGCTTCGGAAACCCAACAAATTTTTACACCAAGATGTGCAGGGGTTTCTAAACGAATGGTTTTCTCTGCAAACTTTCTAAAAGCAATACCGCTATTGGATACGCCTTGTTCTCCATTTAAAACCACTGTAATTCTAAACGAGTACGGATCCTCTTCTCCACATAAATTGCAGTCCTTATCTATACAAACCGGCAAGAAGGGATCCCCATCTGGAATTGCGGGCAAAGGCACAATTCGAGGTCGCAATAAAATATGCTCTACTACATGTATTTTTTCGCTTAAAAGCACTTTATCTATAAATGTTTCTATAGCCATTTTTGCTGCAATTGCATCGGCTTGTAATACAAAAGTATTAGGTGCATTGGCAATGACTTCATTATCAGCATTCTCTAACTGCACTGTAAACGCACCATTGACAAGTAGTATTTTTAAATGTGTTTTTAAAGCAAGTTGGTCTATGGCCAACTGTACTGCTTCTTTTAACTGATTTCTTAAATCGTATTCTTGATCTACATCTTCTAAGGCAGTGCCGCTCATTAGATGTGCTCCATTATTATCTTCTAGACGCCAATTACCATCCCATTTTCCATCGGCATTTCTGGTAACTTCGTAGCGTACAAAGGAATGTGCTCCGTTAAGTCCAAGTACTACCTTAATTCGCTCGCTCAATCCCGTTACATTATCAGGATGACAAACTTTAGTTTGGTCTTTATAGTTAAATGCTTTAGCCCTATTTGAAGAGATAACAGGAAACTTTTCTAAAAAATTTATCTTATCAAAGATGAGTTCTTCCTCGGCCTTTTCCTCAGAACCATAGGCTTGATATAACATTAAGGCATAGTCACTAAAAGACTCTGCGAAACGTGCCAATAAATGATCTAAGAAGCAATTTCTTCGATCTAAAAACTGCCCTCTATCTTCGAGCAATTCGTGAAAGTCACTTTCATCAATATCAATATAAAAATCGGATACCCCTTTAAACTCTGCTTCATTAAATAAACCTGCAAAGTAGGTTTTAGAGATAGTAGGGTTAATGGAGAGCACATCTTTAAAGCGCTCTAGCTGTTCTAAAAACACGGCAAGGACATGTTCAAATACAAGCAGGTATGATTTTAATTGTTTTGCTTGTGCTTTTCTGGCCGGGGTAGCGGGTTCTTTTAAACCGTGTATACCCACTCCGTAAGTTTCTGGTAAATCGTATTGCATTGGGTAGTGCCCATCATTTTCAATATAATTTCCTTCAGGAACTTGAAGATCATTGTCTGTTTGTACAACCTTATTTTGTTGTCTAATACCGCGCCAAAGTTGCAGCGTATCATGCAACTCATCTTGCAAGGGTAAAAAGGGTAAATCATCTTTAAAAACCAAAACTTTAGAGGCATGTATATATAGTCTTGGCTGATGCCCTTGTTGTATGTGTAATTCCCATGCTTGCGATTCTACTAACCTGCCCGCTTCATCATAACGGGTTATTGCTATATTTTTTACGGCAAGAATACCATCAACATCCATTAAAATATTAATAATATCCGAAGTATAAATGGTTTTTCTTAAATCAGAATTGTCCAATTCTTCATCCAAAATAAAACCATGATCTAGCTTGGGGCCTTGAAAAATTTCTTCGGTGTACTTTCCATCAGAAAGCAATTCACTAAGCGTATAAAACTTTACAACAGGATTAAGATATTCGGTAATTAGATAGTAAGCTTCTCCCAAAACGGCTTCAACATCTGCGTCTGCACTCATTTCAATATCTGCACAAAGTCCTATATCTACAATAGGTACTGTACTTATGTTGCAGTAATCTTCGGCTAAATTTCTGTTAGCGTGTAACACTGTCTCTGCCTTTGCTACAGCCTCATCTGCCTTTTGAAGTTGATACAAGTATTGGCTAAAGGGTCCTGTTTGTGTAACATCATCAAAAACGGTTTTAATATCTTCATCTTCAATAACTTCCCTTCCCGTTTCACTTTTAAACCAAATTTTAACCGGTAATTCTACCATATCTAGTACCACTGTACCCGCAGCTGTAGTTATACTATAGCTCACATCTACGCGAAGGGGATCGCGAAGCGCTTTACGAAAAACATCATCTGCTAAATCCAAATGATAATTTGTTTGGGCAATGGTGATCTCGGAAATCGGTCCTTCTTTTAAAGCGCTCATTAAAGCAGCATTTAATTGCGCCTTATGGTAAGGGCTAAATCGTATTTCAGCTGTAGCTCTATGATTACCCCCCGCAAAAGAAAATTGATAGAATATTTTACCACCGTTTAAATCCCCATACTGGGAATCTACCTCTAATTCTAACAAGGCATCCCAAAACCCTTTTATATGTATGGGGTGTTCTGTTTCTTCGTAAGTAAGCACGCTATCTTTACAATCTCCATATATATCTGGATGACATGGACAAGGGGTACATTGCATCCACGCATTGGCAATTCCTGGTTGGTCTATAATAACTTTTCTCCAATCGTTATCTGTAAACGGACTATTGGTTAATATTTCTCTGGCCGTATAAAAACATTGATCATCCCACTTTACTTCCTGATCTGTTCTGTACGCCAAGAGGTCTTCAATTGAAAAACCAAGTTTAAAACCAACTTCTGTTTGCGCAAAACAAAGCAGCTCTAATAAGGTAATTCCTGGATCGTGAATATTATAGTCTGTCCAGTAAGTACTCCCTAACTTTTCAATAAGTTCAATTCCTTTTTTACGGAGTGCGATATAATCTTCGCTCTCCCTAAAATCTGGATTTTTTAATATGGTAATATGTTCATTCATCTGTACAGTCTATCTCTAAAATTGCTTCGGTTTCGTTTAGGACAACCGTTAATTGGTGTTCTGTTGCAGGCACGGATACTAAGATTGATCTCCCTGTAGATGCTATGGCCTCTTCCACTTTGGTTACTGTACCGTTGGCCGTAATATGGATAAGTTCAAAATCTGTCAGGAAATCTACATAGGGTAGTTCTTCAATAAAATCGATAAGCACGGATTGATGAATACGCCCTCCAAAGTTGAGTTCTGTATCCGAAGAAAAGGCCCATGGACTAAGGAAGTTCATAATATCTTTTTGTATCACTTCCGTGTAATAATTAATATCTGGAAACTCGTCTCTAAGCGTAATGATACATTTCACCTTAACTTCTTCAAAATCGGGCTGTGCGGTATGCAAGCGAACTTGACAAGAGGTTCTTTTACGCAAATAATCTTTAATTTCTTTTAGCGTACTTTTTTTAGTGTAGGGGCGTAGTGGATCTATGTCATTTCTATGGGCTAAATTAGGAATGGTTATTACTGCAACATGGCCTGGAGCTACTTCATTATAGACCAAATCACCTTCACTTAAAGAACCTTCTATTTTGGTATGATTTAAGCACTTTACCTTGTAAATCTCTGGAAAGGCCTGTAAAACAATACGTTCTATATCCCATATATTAATAGCGCGATCTTTATGACGCAAGCGTTCTGAAGCTCTTAAGTAAAATGCCTCACTGCTCTCTTTAGGTTTGCCATTAAAACTGGCGAAGAGTTGTTCACTTTTTTTAATCTTAGCTTCCGGAACAAGCAGTTTTTTAATTTCTCCTGCAGCGGTAAGCATGGTCTCATAGGTTGTTCCTTCTGGGATAATACGTTCTACAGCCACTGCATTTGGATAAATGCCTATAATTTTTGCTACTGCATCTGGCGCCTCTTGGATAGCGCATCGTATCCAAATTAAATTAGTTTCAAGGGCTGTATGTGTTAGGCTTGCATCTTTTGGAATGATAAAATTGATAAGTCCAGATGCTATTAAACCATTGGTATTATCTCCTACTCCCGCATCATCAAATGCTTTCCAAACAGCATTAGCTCCAAGGTATTCCCAGATTAAGTGATTATCGGGTTTTTCTCGTAGCGGATCTTCACTTCCTTCTTGCAGCTGAAATAACACAGATTGTGTATCTCCAGGAACCATATTTTCTAGCCCAATGTAAAGACTACCCTGTCTCTTATACGTTCCAGAATCTGGGTGAATTTTAAGGTAATTGCTCAGCAGGCTAGTATCCGATTCCTGAAGGAGTTTGTGCTGTTCACTATCTCCAAATGGCCCTGTATGAAAAAAAGACAACGGCCTGTTATCAAATATTGTGCGGTCATTAGTTTCCATATCAAGACTGGTACTTGCCTCATAACTAATGGAAAAAGATTGCAGGGTTGGGCTATATGGATACTCTGGGGCCTCAGTAGCAACTTCATTCTTAGAAAATTTAATTAAGGCGTTATAATAATCCCTATGCCCAAAATCGTTATTGAGGCTTATTTTTATGAAGCCTTTGGCAGATTTAGCACTGTAGGATTCCCATAATTCATCTTTAGCTTTAAAAATTTCTTTTTCAGTAACTCCTGATAAATCAATTTCTTTAGGAATATTATCACTTACTACTCCGGAGGAAAGTTTAAACACATCCGTGGAGTCATCTAGAACTTCCCATTTATTCTTACTTAGTTTATAAATCTTAGAAGTAGGTGTTACAGGACCGGCAACCGTATTTGTAGACTTATAAGTAACTGCTGTATAGCCATCAAAATCAATTGCACTTGTTGCTATACCACCACTTGTATTTAGTGGTAAATCCTTCCAATTAAAATTTAACTGAATTTTAGCTCCTTCCTTGTAAAAAACCTCATCGCTACCAATGATAAAGGAGTTTCCTACCTTGGGTTCAACTCCCCATGGATGAAAAGGTTTTGCTGGGTTTAAAGGACTTGCATCATTGTGCAGTTCTAAATTCTTTATCCCATCTTCATTATAGTTTCCGTTGACTTGCCCTACCTTTACTTTTAAATCTACACGCTTAAGGCTTGCCGTATGTAAAGCATCGTACATAAAAAGCGCGTTGTCGTTATGCGCTAATACCAGCTTTAAAACAGGCTCGCTTGCCGTAAAATTACCCATATGTACTTCCTTGTTGTAAGAAGTTACGGGGTCCTTATCTGCTGGAATGACAAAAGTGAATGCTACTTTATAGCTTGCTCCAGATGGTGCTAATGTACTGGTAACCGTATCTAATGCTAACCATTCTTTTTCAGTGGTAACGTAAGCGCTATAGGTAGTATCACCCATGACAAAGGAAGCATCTACGGTAAGTGTTAAGGTAATTTCGCGCAAACCTTCTTTTAACCGTAAATAATGGGATGCTATAGCAAAACCCACCTCCGCTTTGGGCATCTTAATAGCTGTTAGTTCCCCATTTTCATATTTTTTGTTATGAAAAGGATGCCAAGAAATACTGTCTTCGGTGCGTGCTTCTCCTAACCCATCGGCACTATCTACCATTGGAGAAGCAAATAATCTTTTGTCATTTATTTGTGTACCAATATTATCATCTGCATTCCCGTAATAGACTGCAGCAAGGTGTTTTATTGTAGCCTTGTTTAATACCGTTTCCCGAATAGTTTCATAAATAATGGTATTCCCGTTCTCATCCTTAGGACCAACAAATACCGTACTATCCTTTAAACCGTATGATGGCGTAACTCTATTTAATTCTGACACTAAAAAAGCAGTATCTGGAGCTTGTGCTAAAGGCTGTAAACGAAGTACCTTTTTGTAGTAAAAATCCAAATGCCTTGCGGTAAGTTCATTAACATGTGCTTTGGTATCTCCCAATAATTGTAACCACGCCAAGTATAAGGCATAATTAGGTTGATGATTAGGCCAATCTGTTAGATAGTTGCTTAGGTATTTTTGAGCAAGCTTGGTAACAAAAGTGGAAGAGGCGCTAATTTCATCTAAAATACTGGTAAAGAAGTTATGCTGAGTTACATATTTAATTCGATTATTACGACCCGTTAAAGTTCCAAAAATTGAAGGGTCTGCAAGAACATTTCCGTAATACGTTCCAAAATCTGAAGTGGATAAGTAGCGTTTCTCATCCAGATCTGATAAGCCCGATGCTATAACATTAGTATGACTAATTAAGGGCGCATTAAAAATGGTTAAATCAGTAGTTGTACTAGGTACTATTAAACGTTGGTTGGGGGTTCCAGTCAGAGAGGCTTTGTAATATGCAAATGCTCTCGTTTCCAAAGCCAGTATCTTGGCTTGTATATGATGAACCAGAATACTATTGAATTCGTTGTCTAAGCGCGTGGTAATAAACAACTGATCAACCAACTTAAAATACGAAAAAACAATGTCGTAAAGCGAAGTATATGCGTCTCGTAAGTCAGTATCTTGAGTTTCGATATAAACTAATATTTCTCGTATGGATTTTGATAATTTTTTAGCATCATAACTCGCAACCAAGGCCAATTGTGCACTAACATTATCTGCAAAAAAAGGTTTCATGCTTCCTACTGGAGCATTATTTAGGGCCGTATAGCTAATGTGGTTTGCAAATTTCCCAGCCCATACCATCCAATCTTCGGTAGTTTTATCTACAATTTCAACTGCGTTTGGATTCAGCTTCGCCAAGGCTCGCTGTCCTTGACTTGTGCCATTTCTTACTAGTGGGTTTTTATTTTCAGAACAGTTGCCCATATTACACTGCTAAAGGATGATTAGTAGTTAAAATGTTCATTTCAGTGGCTTCATCACTGTAATAGGGGAATACAAAATTGAATCTGCTGTTGGTTGCACTTACTACATATTCTAGGGTAATCAACAATACCCCTTCGTTTTGTCTAGAATCATCTAGTACTATTTTTTTTGCTTCAATACGAGGTTCAAAGAATAAAATTGAGGTTCTTATGCGTTCTTTAATTAATGTTTTAGCCCCGGTATTTAAGGATTCGAACAAGAGGGGTTCCATATGACAACCATACTTGGGTTGCATAACACGTTCTCCTGGTCTTGTTGTCAATAAAATCTCTAGACTTTTTTGGATATCGTCATATAACTTAGTGACTTCTACCTGACCTGTTTCCCGATTAAAATCTGGTGGGAAACTCCAGCCCATTCCTAAAAAATTCTTTGCGTCTTCCATTGCTTTCTTATTATCCAATTAGGACTGTTGGTGCGCCTAGCACTATAGTTCCGCCATGGGCGGTAGCATCTCCCATACGGGCGGCTGGCATGCCTTCTATCATTACCGTAGATGAACCTGCAACAATAGTATCTGGAGGGCCAACACAGCTACACATATCGCCTACTCTAGCTGCAGGCATTCCTGCAATCATTACAGTAGCTGCACCCATAGTGACAGGACCTCCAACATGAGGCACTGTTCCTGTTACCATTGGACATACATGAAAATCTCCTATTCTTGCTGCTGGTGTTCCCATACTTTTTAATTTAATTGTAGTACACTTCCTTTGACTGTTGTTGCTCCAGAAGAAGATAATTCTGCGCCGGCACTACCTTCTATTTTAGCATTTGCACCGCCTTTAATTTCAGCATTTGCACCACTCTCCATTTTTAAATCTACGGATGCATTTACCTTTAAATCTTTTATACTTTCTATCTCAATGCCATCGGAGCTCATGACAATTTTATTTCCATTACTGTCCTCTAGGGTAATACTTGTTTCATCATCGCTCATTATACATTTATGTCCTCCAGGTGTTTCTAAAGAAATCGACTTTTTCTCATCATCAAAAACCATTTTTAGTTCTTCTCTAGATTGAAATCCTTTCTCATAATTGTCATTGCTTGCTGCAAATGGAGCGGTATTTTTACTGCTGTGTACTTTGCCTAAAATGACACCAAACCTGGGATCCGCGTTAAGGAACCCAACAATTACCTCATCGTCTATTTCAGGTCTTGAAACCCACCCTCTATTTTGTCCTGCATCTAAACTGCAAAGTCGCATCCAAGCCCCTTCATCGCTATCATGAACCATGGGCATTCTTACCTGAATACGTTCTTCTCCGTCCGGATCTTCGAGATTAGTTACTACTCCTATTTGTAAACCTTGTACAGCTGGCACTAAGGCCGATGCTGGTGGCTGTTCTATTTCAAACTTCTCTGCAAAACGTATTGTAGCTACACCAAACTGAATATAGGTTTCCCAATTTCCCTTTTCTATATGGTGTCTAACACCACTTACCATTACCTTACCCTCAAAGCGTTCACCTACATTCTCAAGCTCAATTATATGCCCTGGAAGTGGCGTATGAATTCCATCTGTTTTAAGCTTACCTCTAATTTTAGCCAAGCGTTGTCTTTGCAAAAAACTGCTTGCCCATACTTGTAACTCCGATTCGTCTAGACTCGTATGTCGTATTTCAAGGGCATCATTTTCTGTGGTTCCAGCCAGGTCTACAGCCGAAATATTTCCCGCTGCAGGTACTTGTGGATCTGCCCCCTCACTATCTAAAACATTTTGTTCTGCTGGGTTCCAGCCTATTGATTTTAGTACTTCGTATTGATGCCTAGAATCTATCTCTGCATCCAATTCCTTTATAGTTCCTCCATAGGCAAGTTTAAGTATGGGTTCCTGAGAAAAATCTGGAGCTTTAAAACTTAGCTTAGTACCTTCAGTGGTAGTAATCCAATACCCATTCTCTTCTGCTCTACATGCCATAAAATCCCAATCTGTAGCATTAAACTGTACCATTTCTTTATGGGTAAAATTGGGAGTATCACTATCAACACTTAGCCCGTATTCTTGGCAAAGTTGATCAACAATAGCATCGTCCTTTACTTCATGGAAATAATTGTTATTGAGCTTCGTGGTCATTTTTATTGCTTCATGTCTGCATTCTACCACCAATACGGATGAAATCTTGCGGACTTTAAGGCTATGCTTTATCACAATTCCTTTAAAAATGGTTTCTTCATCGGTCTGATATCCGACTAAAATTTCAACTTGCTTACCCGGTATAAGTTCTTCTGCATTACTAGAGGGAAACCCCTGTTCTGCCGCAGAACCGTCTTGAAGTAAGAGCGTAGCTTTGGTAATGGTGTTAATCTCTTTTTGTACCACAATACTCATTACCTTAAACTCTTCGGATATCTTATTTCCATCTACCAAAATGGAATAGGTAGAAACCGATTTTGGTTTGTTACTTGGTATAACGTTTACTTCACTCATGCTACAGGTGTATTTTTTTCAATAGGCGGAAAAAAGATCTCTGTTCCCGGTTTAAGACTTCTAAAGTTGGATAGTTTGTTTGCTAAAGCTACCTGCAAATAATGTGTAGAACTCCCGTAAATAGCATAGCACAATAAGGGTAGCGTATCTCCCGCTTTCACCTCTCTAAAGTGGGTGAGATCAGGAGACGATTTTCGTTCTTCTGCGACCCGTTCTCTATCTTCTACACTTCCTTTAAAACTAATCTTACAAATGGCTCTAATTGGAGTGCCATTTGGATTAAACAACTTGTAATTGATATTTAAACCCGTACAACGCCCTTTAAATAAATGTCCTCCCCAGATAATAATACAATGCTTAGGTTCATGTGTTTCTCCTTCATATTTAATAAGCAAGTCTCTTAACTCATTTACCTCTTCTTCTACAGATTCTCTTGGATTACCGTCTACTATGCCAGTGCTATCCATGAGTAATTCAAAATCAAATTGTTCTGGACTTGTTACGGTAAATCGCTGTTGCGCACCGCTAGCCCCTTGCCCTTGGCCATCTTGAAACTCTACCTTATAATCTAGTGTATAGGTTTCAGGATTAAGCATAGCCTTTACCGATTTTACCAAGGAACTCTCGCTATAATCGGCCTCAGTATAGACCCGTATCTCCAATTTTTCAACTTCGCCTAAGGCCATTATCGTTCGTTTTTATTGTTAATTATCTGTACCAATTGTTCTAGCACATCTTTTGTTAGCTTTTCCGAATCACCCTTTTTAGCCTGTTGTTCAGAAATTGGTTTACTACCTCCTTCACCGCCATCTGCCTTAGACTGATTTACGGAGACACTTACTTTTAAATTTTGAATACTTAAAGCCATATTATTCTTTTTGAACGGTAAAGTAATTGTATGCTATCTCTAGTGTTTCTACCATTACAGTATTCTCTGTGGCATTAAGATCACTAACGCTCCACTTCCTTGGCCAGGCATTAAATACTTGCCATGTTAATAGGGGTTGGTGATCACTTCCTAAAAGTTTAATATTCATATTGGCTGGCTTAAAATCCCTATTATACAGGGCTTCTTTAATCCACTGGACCACTTCAGAATCTAGGAGTAAGCCCCGCTTTAAACTAAGTTCAGAGAACTTACTTCTACCGGGTAGTTTATGTTCAAAAAGGTTTTGCCCGCCTTCTTTAATGTTCTCTACTTCTAGTTCCATATTAAGTCCGCCCACGCTTTGAAAACGCGCATCATTATCGTTTCCAACACCAATAAACTCTACACTAAAATGAAAGCTTACTGGGGGGTAATAGCCCCCAGCTTGAATAATATCATCTTTTGCCACAACGAATAATGCTTAAGTTAGACTAGGCCTTTTCTGCAGTTAAGCCTTCATGAGCAAACTCAATAGTTTCTATAGCCACTTCGTTACCATCTGCTTTAAAGTCGCTTGCCTGAACCTTTACCGGAAAAGCACTTCTAATTTTCCAGGTAATTACAGGTTCATGCGTTTCATCTAAAAGACTAACGGTAATGTCTCTTCGTTCTACCTTATTAAGGCTTATGGTATTCATCCATTCATAAAATTCAATGTCGCCCTTATAGGTTCCCTTCTTCATCGTAATATTGCTGTACTTATGCATTCCAGGCATTTTAATCTTATGGTAATTTGGACTACTCCCTTCTCTATATTCTATGGGCTCTACTTGAAAGTCTAAGCCGGTAACTTCTGTGAACCCTACGGTACTACCACCCCATTCTACTCTAAAATGAAACTTAGTTAATGGATATGTTTCCATGATATTTTATATTTATGTTTTACGATTTTGTTTCTAAAAATTGATTGCTACGATTCTGCTAATTTGTGCGAAAACTGAAGAATAATAAACTCTGCTGGGCGTACCACAGCCATCCCTATTTCTACGATCATTCTTCCTTCTAGAATATCTACCGCAGTCATGGTTTTCCCTAAACCTACTGCCACATAAAAAGCATGCTCTGGCTTAGCACCTTGAAGCGCTCCTTGTCGCCATTGTAGGGTTAAGAAATTTTCTATCATGGTTTGAACTCGAATCCAAGTATTGGCATCATTAGGCTCAAAAACGGTAGGTTCTGTAGCTTTTTTACAGCTTTCTTCGACCATATTAAAGAAACGTCTAACACTTATGTAGCGCCATTCGTTATCGTTACCCGCAAGTGTTCTAGCTCCCCAAACTAAGGTGCCTTTTCCAATAAAGGTTCTAATGGCGTTAATAGATTTACCAGCAACTACATCTACGTTAAAATTAGCTTGATCTTCATGGCTAATTACCACAGATGGTTTGCTTACAGAATTTAGACTAACATTAGCTGGAGCTTTCCATACCCCTCTACTACTGTCTACTTTAGCATATACCCCCGCAATGGCACCAGATGGTGGAAGCGTATTAATGCTGCTGGTAATGTGATCTTTAATATTATTTAAGATAGGATGCTCAGAATAGAGCTGATCTTGAATCGCATTTTTATATCCATCTGCGGCAGTAACAATGGAACCTGCAAAAGCAATTATCTTTTCAAACTCTCCCAATAGGTCATTGGCTATTTGCCTAGACATACTTACCTGTACTGCACTATCTGTATGATCTCCATAGTCTTTGCCGGACATGGTAATGTTTGACATGGCTCCAACTCCCAACCATTCTAGACTAATAGGGTCCCCATCACCATCAACATATAAGGCATGTACCGCTGCTACCGTTCCGGTTCCCATTAAGTTTCTAACATCCGAGTTTTTATCAATTTTTATAATACCACAGGCACCTCCTCGCCACATGCTTTCTGCTTTCGCATAGGTATTAATATCGTTTTTAATCTGACTCGTTTCCAATAAGGTTTTATGTAAATCTTGGAACCCGTTAATGGTATTTCTACAAAAATTAAATAGCCCTATAAGTAATGGTTGGGCCTCAGCGGGATTTGCTGCTCCATCAAGCGCTCTTTTAAAAGTTAGAAATTTTTCTTTTAAAGATGATGCCGCTGTAGCGCTACCATCAAAATCTCCATAGGCGGCTGCTCCAACCGTTTGGTTAGCTTGTTTAATTGCTGTTATATAGTCATTTACCTGAGTTACCTGCAAGGCTGTTGCATCATATTCATCAAGCAATGCCAGATGATTCCCATCGGATGATAGGTCTCTAAGATTTACTGGGGCATCTGTAGAATTTGTAATTCCACCTTGAAAATGGGCAATATCTACCTTACGCGGATACGTGGCCTGTATGTAAGGGGCGTACGCCGCTCCGTATTTAAGATTATTGATGCCAATATTATTTCTGTAATTATCCCTAGCATCTTCTATATCGCCATCAATATTCTCTTTTAAATCGAAAAGACCAACTCTATCCTGCAATTTAGCACATTGTTCTAAGGCCATTTGTTGTAGGCTATAGAAACCGGCATCGTCACTACCATCTAACAACACATTGATAGCATCTGGAAATAATATAATAGTAGGTTCATCATACTTTTCCAGTGCCTTTACCCCAGCTCTAAGCCCTGTTGGTGTAGCTGCATTCTCATCTCCATATTCTGGGGCGGTAGGATACAAACCAACAGCTACAATGTAGCAGTCTCCCCCTCCATTATCAAAATACAGGCGTAAACTATCGTACATTAAATACCTTTCTGTATTTGCAATACTAACCTCACTAACAGCAAAATTGTTATTTTCATCTACCTGAACCGCAACGTTATCTATAGCATAGTCTCCTCCGTATAGCTCCCTAAATTCTAGTAAGGAAGAAATACGTGTTGGCACCATTAAAAGCGATGCACCGCGTTCTTCTGCTTTCTCGGTATACCCTACAAAAGCTGGAATTGCTGTTTCTACTTGGGCAACCGAAGGTGGTAGTTTAGGGATTTCCTCAACATATACACCAGGTGTTTTTGTAACTATGGCCATAATATTTGTTTTTAATTATTTTATAAATTCAAAAATGTTTCACTTACGATATATTTATTTTCATCATCTAGAATAGAGAGCTTCCGATGACCAGGAACTTTTGTTTTAGTTAAAGCGTCAGACCCCGTAATGGTGACAGTGATCGTATCAATTGCTTTTTCATTCATTCGCACAGGCAATTCGCTTTGAAAGACATTGCCACCCAAATCGGCAAATGTTATCTCCCCATCTTCATCGGTAATGTCCGTGACCAAATTAGATTTACATACATATTTTAACAGGTATTGAGAGGGAGCAAATCGTATTTTGTAGTTTCGGGTTTCAATCTTTTTATTATCAGGAGCAATCATATAAAAACTACCATCCTCCTTTAAAAATCGATATTTATACGATTTAGCAAAGTCGTTATTATGAATGTCTATAAGTCCCAGATAGGGTCTCCAATCATTTTCCAATCGGAAATAGAAATATTTTTCTTCTGTATTTAAGGTTATCTTGTAGATACCATCTTCTAACGGATGCAGGGTATCATCATAAAAATTGAGTAAAACACTATCTAAATTATCACCAGTTGGGTTTTCCTCTGGACCAATAGTTGTTTTCTTTACCTCTTTATCAAAAGCATCTGTACTTGGATTATACTGCAAATAGGTAACTTCAACTTTGGTAGAAGGCACATCCAGTAAAACTTCTTTTTGTGGTCCTGTGAACACCAATTGGGTAGTTGGGGATACATAACTTACTTTTTCTAATTTTCTGAATTGCGTTCCGTTGTTAAGATTTCCACTACCCGCAACTATTTTTTGCAGACATTCATACGCCGTATCGGAACCACTTCTTACCAAATCATTGTATTTGTAAGCATTGACATTGTTGAATTGTGGCAATTTTTCGTTTAAATAAAGAATGTTCTCTACCTCCTTATCCGCACCATCGGTAATTGAATTTCCGTTACTGAAATACAGTTTTGTCGTATAAGGATCTTCCGTAGAATAGTTCGTAACGCTCGAAAAATCTGTGCCTATTACTTCTAAAAAAAATTGTAGCTTAAAATTGTTCTCTAACTTTAGCAAAGGCATTGTATCATCTAAATGCTTTACCAAGACATACAATTTGTTTTGAAAAAATTTTGCAATAAGTCCAGCTCCACGTAATACTTTTGCCGTTGCCGCTGTGGGTACGATACGCAACAATTCTGGTGTAGACACCGAAAAATAATCGTGTTCAATTTCAATCGTAAATACAGGCGTATATCGCATTTAACTTAATTTAAAGTGCTTGTTGTATCTCGTTTAATAGTTTCTATTTCTGTAATTAAACCTCCACCAACTTGGTTAGCTTCATCCGAAATCACTATCATCTTCATTTTATATAATACAGAGGGAAGGTATTTTCCACCTAGGGTGCTCCACAGGTGATTCACTTGCTCAAAATTCATGGTATAAAGTTCCATGTGGAGTTTCTCAATTTTTGGATCCAGGGAAGGATAACTTGCTTGAGTAAAAAAATTAGCGCTTTGAAAACATTGAATTACATTAGCTATTCTGCTTAGTGCAGTAGGGTAGGTACTTAAGTTCGCGGAAAACAACACATAAAGATTTAGTAAAATTCTAGGGTTGGTTTTAATAACCCTATCTACTTGTCTATAGATGCCATCCTTACTTTTAGAGATTCTATCCTCCTCTATGTTAACCATAGTTATAATGACCCCAGAAGCAGCTGTATCACTACTTTCACCATTTTCTACAATTCTAGCAATGTTGCCTAAAGTTGCATACGGTTCCGTTGAGGGTCCAAGCAAACCTTGTAAATACAAGTTGGTTTGCTCTTCTATAAAAGATAAAGCTTTGTTTATCATGTTTAAGACTAAAAAGATTAACTAAAATTGAATCCCACTAAGCTCTTTAAAATTAATTATTTAATCAATCCCTAAAAATGGGGATTTATCTCATAGGTTTATCTTATGTATTATAACTCCATAACCTTAGAAGCCTCTTTGATAAGCTGAGCTGTGTTTTTTACATTGAATTTTTCAATTAAATGCTTACGATGAGTAATTGCAGTATGATCGCTAATAAATAATTGATCTGCAATTTGTTTAGAAGAAAACCCATTAGCAATTAGCCGCAATACTTCGTTCTCTCGAGGAGAGATATGTGCTTTTAATTTTCCTGAATTTACAGTAAGGCGATTTGTTTTATTATAGGGATTAATGCACCTATCAATTTGTTTCTTTCCAGAAATATCGAAGAAATAGTTTACTAGAAGCCTTTGCCTTCCTAATTTACATAGCGAAATTTCATGTTTCAAAAACATTTCTTTTCCTAGATTATTAATCACAGTATATTTAAGTATAAGTGCGTCTTTATTTGTATTATTCTTCAAAAAATTAGAAAATTTTTGTTTAACACAAAATACTTCACTAATTGTAACCATAGAGAACCAAAAATAACAATCTTTATGAAGTAAAGAGATATAACGATCTCCTATGTTTTCTTTGAATTTCTTGTTGTAATATAAAAACCGCTTTTCATCGATATGATAAATACTAATCATAAGGTTGTCGGAGCATTTACAGGCTTCTATTAGTTTGGTAGTCTTTGAAATAAAAATGCGGTCATCAATAGTAAAATGGTTTAAGAATTTGTCGTTTTGCGCCATAGGGATAGGATGTCGTCTAATGATTAGCAATTGTAAAAGTGACTATTTTCGAATTATTAAACAAATAAGATAAATGGGATTTTACCTCTTTTTTAGAGAGGAAAAACACCCTTTCAATTGAAAAATACAAAAAACCTTCAATATCGTAAAGTAAACAACACTCATATTAAAAATGAAAGCCGTGCACACTTGCATGGCCAACTTAGAAGATTTACAAAACCTACAAAGGCATAATAATCGAAGTATGATTACTGTTGATATATAACTAGCAGTTCAGGAATTTTTATGGCTTTGTTTTGACTCGATATATTCTTTATAAATAGATTGCTCAATAGTACGAGAAGGGTCTTTTTCCCATGAAGAAAATGAACCATAAAACTAACTAGAAGAAACAACTACTCTTTTCAATGCTAACATTTCTACCGTACCTGAGTAACTTGCTTCGCAAGAAGGTTTTATTGGACCTGCTCTCCAATTTGGAACATTAGATTCAAAATAGTCTTCAATAGCTTTATCGTAAACAAAACAATAGGCTCGAATCTTCTCGTGCGCACAATTATAATTTATATGTTTTCTATAACGTCCTTAGTATTAAAAGCACTAAATTCTTTAACTCCAATCCCAATTAAGAGAAAGCTAATTGTTAATTATTTCAAAATCTTTTTGAAAATTTATTGAGATTTGACATTGTTTAATTATTTTTGAAAAACAATGAACAACGTTAAATCCCGTTTTAGCATAAGAGATTTGGAAAATCTTTCAGGCATTAAAGCACATACCATAAGGATATGGGAAAAACGCTACGCCCTCTTTAAACCTCAAAGAACAGAGACAAATATTAGATATTATAATTTAGAAAGTTTACAAAAGTTGCTTAACATAAGCTATCTTAATAGTAACGGCTACAAAATATCAAAAATATCAAAGCTAAATAATGATGATATCCCTCGTTTGGTTAGAGAAATATCGGCCTCTAAGGATTTGAACAACCATGCGATTAATGCTTTTAAAGTATCTATGTTAGACTTTGATCAGTCATTGTTTTATTCCACTTTTGAAGATTTAATTAAAACAGCCTCATTCGGAGAAGTATTTTATGATGTCTTTGTTCCTTTTCTAGATGAAATAGGATTACTTT
>CALDCO010000006.1 GCA_937937185.1 uncultured Flavobacteriaceae bacterium | reverse complement strand
ATTCCCAGAGTTTAAAATGGTAAGAGGTTGGGTTGTAGATGCTCCACAAGTCCCTGGTGTACTATATTTTATGGTATAAGTCGTGCCCGAAACACCCATCGTTACCGTTCCTGTCATGGCATCGATTAGAGCACCATCTGTAGGTATTGGATCGAATGTAAAGACACCACCTGCATCACCTGTTATTGTTGCTGTTCCCCCATCGCAAGTTGCGGTAGTCGTAAAACTTGCGTTTCCTGAAGAAGATATTGTAACAGAATTACTTTTAGTATCAGAACATTCTCCTGAGGTTTTATATTCAACCGTATAGGTTGTGCCTCCTGTTCCATTGGCTACTGTTCCTGTTGCAGGATCAATAGTTGCACCATCTCCCGGTATTGGATTAAAGGAAAACACACCTCCTGTATTACCTGTTACCGCCATTGTAGCCCCATCGCAGGTTGGCATTACTGTAAATGAAGCATCTTCTTTTGGTCTAAACTCAACAAGGATAGAATCGTTTACTATACAGGCTGCCGTAAAGTTAACATCAACAGAGTAAGTTCCTGGCTGATTAACAATTAACGTTTCCCCATCTCCAGCACCGGGAATTTCAACACCATCTAAATACCATTTATGTGTCGCCGTAGCTGCCTGCGTATTTAATGTTATGGTTTCTCCTTCACAAACTGCCGTGCCATTTGCAATAGTAATATCTTCTCCTAAATCGCCTCCTAAATCAAAACTTCCGCCTTCAAGAAAAATAGCCGAGTCTTTATTAGCATCCCCTTGATCCGCTATCACTAATTTTATTTCATAAGTTCTTCCAGAAACAACAGGAGAGGTTGCATTTAACACCACCGTTCTACCACCATAATTAGTATCTCTAATCTCATAACCAGCAAAAAAATTAGCGTTTGCGGTACACCCTTGAGCTTCGTTAATCGTTCTCACGCTCACAGGTGTTCCGTTTGGTAAAACAGCAATATTGGTATAATTTGCAGTTCCTGCTTCTCTTAACAAAAAGGCAAAACCATCGGTAAACATACACTCTGTTCTTCCATCATACTCTTCCGAGGCCATTATAAAGCGAAAATTAATAGTATCGGTAGCTGGTACAAAATTAAACTTCACAAAAGTGGCATCGTTAGTCATGTTTATATTTAAAGTATTCTCAATGTCTGCATCTCCGGCTATTCCAATATTATTATCTGGAAAAACATTAGGTGCTGGCGGGTTAGGAACATAAGTATTCCCGCCTTCAGAAGCTTTACCTGTGGTTATTACAATTCCTTTTTCAAAAGGAAAACCTACAGCTGTTCCATTATTAAAATAGCCGTAACTTTTATTCGCTAAATCTGTAGGATCGCCTCCAGATTGAGATGAAAAATTCGAAACTCCTGAACAACCCCCAGAAACAAGAACTTCTTCTATAAGTTGTTCTAAATCAAAACTAGATTCTGGATTGGCGGGATCATTTATGGGGACGAGATCTTGCGCATTAGATTTTAAAAAAAATATTAAAAACAGAATAAATACTGCTTCTTTTCTCATTATTATTGGACTTAATTAGTAAATGGTTTTGAACTTATTATCAACCTACATTAATATAATTTTAAATCTAATTTTAAGGGGCTATTTAGAATTTTTAATGTAAACTGTTTTTTATTTGATTGAACCCAATTAGCGTTTTAATGTAAAATGGGTCATAAACTCTTTTTTGCTATTATCATTTGGCTCAATATATTCTATTTTAAACCAATAATCATCACTCGGTAATAGGGTATTATTAAAGGTCCCGTCCCAGCCTATTTCTGTAGGGTTTATTTCTTTTATTAGCTTTCCATAACGATTAAAGATATGAATTTTGGCGTCAGATTGATTCTCAATTCCAACGACATTCCAAGTATCATTAAATCCATCACCATTAGGTGTGAAGTGCGTTGGATAATCAATCACTGTTAATGTTATACTAGTTTCACCACAACCATTAATATCTCTTGCTGTAATAGTGTGCGCTCCAACACCTACATTTTCGAATGTATAAGTACCGTCATTGGGAGAATTACTTAACCACGGTCCGCCATCTAAACTAAATTCATAAGCAGCATTACCATTCGTTAATATTCTTGTGCTTGTTGCCGTGGCTAATATTGCATTTTTTTCAACAAAAGCTAAACTCACTTGATCGGCGGTAAGTATTGGTCGTGAACTTTCATTCACTGTTGTTTCAGCATTAGGATCGTTTATATCTATTGTGCACCCAGAAGCTAAATCGGTAACCACAACATTATAAATTCCTGCTTGAGTTGCAAAATGACTGCTATTAATTTCTCCTACTATTAAAACGCCGTTAAAATACCATTGAAAAGAATAATTTGCGTTATTTAGACCTGTTTCTAAAAGAGGCAGAGAAACCACTTCAGTTCCATCTGGATCTGCACATATTGTATAATTATCTAACAGACTAAATCCAAAAACATTTACTTCAAGGTTAAAAAAACCAGTATCAAAACAACCAGAAAAAGCACTTTCCAGCCTAACATATATCACTTGTCCATTTTCTCCTGCATATGCTGTAGGGTCGGGAATGGCGTTAATATCGTTCTCTGCGTCATCCTGCGAAATATGATAAGTAATCTCAAAATCCATAGGATTTTCGGCACCCAAAACCTCATTATCGTTTTGGGTTAAATCAAATATTGCAGTGTTACTCGCGGCACTACAAGTGCTTAAATTTTCTGTATTCACAATGGTTACTGGATCATAAAATTCAATAACAATTTCTTCATTAGTGAAACATGAGCCACCAAAATCCACATCAACACTATACGTACCAGACTGTGTTACAGTTAATATATGAGTGTTAGCACCAGGTATTTGCACACCATTAAAATACCATGTATGAGCGGCTTCAGGTGCACTAGTATTAAGAATTACTGATTCTCCACAAACAGCGGTTCCTGTGTTAATTGTTTTATCTTCCCCTAAGTTAACTCCTAAATTAAAACTTCCCGCCTCAATAAAAATTGCAGAATCCCATGAGGAGTCACCTTGATCTGCAACTACTAATTTTATTTCATAAGGTCTATTGGGGATAACCGTAGATCTGGCAGTTAAAACTCGAGTTCTTCCTCCAAAATTTGTCGCTCCTAAATTATACCCTTCAAAAAATTCAGTATTTGCAGTACACCCCGCAGCGTCATTAATACTCCTTACACTAACTGGAGTGCCGTCGGGTAAAACAGCAAGATTATCATAGGCAAAGGTTCCGACTTCTCTTAATAAAAAAGCAAAACCATCTGCAAAAATACATTCTGTATTACCATCGTATTCTTCAGATGCCATGATAAAATTAAAGCTAATATCGTTAGTTCGAGGAACAAAATTGAATTTTATAAATGTAGCATCCAGTGATTTATTACTTCCAAGAGCGGCTTCTAAATCGGCATCACCACCTAAACCGTTTTCAAAACTAGGGTAGGCACTTCCTGCGGGTGGCGTAATAACCGTATTACCTCCTCCAGAGGCATTTCCTGTACTTAGTATGATGCCTTCTTCAAAAGGAAAACCGGCAACACCTCGCCTATTAAAATAGCCATAACTCTTAGTATTCGTATTTCCTGGAGCACCACTTACTTGAAAACTAAAATTGCTTACACCAGAGCACTCTCCCGACACAAGTACTTCCTCGACAAGTCTTTGAGGTCCGTATCTGGATTGCAAATCATTAGGGTCGTTTATTGCAATAATAGCGTTTTGAGCATTAAAACTTAATGTCCCTAATAATAGTATTAATATTAGTAATGGTCTCTTTTTCATGAATTTTGTTTGCAATAAACAATACTAAACAGGCAATAATAGCATATAAATATTACAATTTTAATGGTAATTATTAGGTTTTTAACGTTGTTAAGTAAATAATTTTGTTGAAAAGCCAATATAAATAAGGAGTTGCAAGACTAAAGCTATTAATTTCTTACTTTTGAAGCTATGAAACAACTACTCTTCATTGGTTTAATTTGTTTAATGAATTGCAAGGGTCAATCTCCAGAAGAAATGTCATTTAAATACACTAACGATTTAATTAACGAGTCTAGCCCTTATTTATTACAACACGCTCACAACCCCGTAAATTGGAAAGCGTGGAATGAAAACACATTAAAAGAGGCTAAACATGGAGAAAAACTCATCATTATCAGTGTTGGGTATTCTGCTTGCCATTGGTGTCATGTTATGGAGCATGAAAGTTTTGAGGATATCGAGGTCGCTAAAGTGATGAACGACCATTTTATTAACATTAAAGTAGATCGCGAGGAGCGCCCAGATATTGATCAAGTGTATATGAATGCGGTGCAGCTAATGACCGGACAAGGGGGTTGGCCAATGAATGTCATCGCACTACCCGATGGTCGCCCAGTTTGGGGGGGCACTTATTTTAATAAAGCACAGTGGATAAAAGCACTAAATCAAATTCAGAATTTGTATCGTGACGATCGTGAAAAATTGTTAACGTATGCCTCTAAATTAGAGCAGGGCATTAAAACTTTAGACGTGGTCTCTTTAAACACTAATGCGCCAAAATTTGAAACAGAATTTATTACTAAAAGCATTCAAAATTGGTCTCAAAATTTTGATTGGAAATATGGCGGCGTTAAAAGAACGCAAAAATTTATGATGCCCAATAATTATCACTTTCTATTGAGACAAGCTTACCAGAATAAGGATGAAAAGCTTCAGGACTTTGTAAACCTAACACTTACTAAAATAGCTTATGGAGGGGTTTACGACCATATAGGAGGTGGTTTCTCAAGATACAGTGTCGATGAAAAGTGGCATGTTCCTCATTTTGAAAAAATGCTTTATGATAATGCCCAATTAGTAAGTTTATACGCAGATGCTTATCTTATTACTAAAGACGAATTGTATAAAGAGGTTATCGTTGAAACCTTAGCGTTTATTAAAAATGAAATGACCGCAGATAACGGTGCTTTTTATTCCTCTTTAGATGCCGATAGCGATACCCTTGAAGGAGAATTAGAAGAAGGCGCCTATTATGTATGGACTAAAGAGGGGCTTAAAACCATTTTAGGTGAAGATTTTAAATTATTTTCAGACTATTACAATGTTAATAATTATGGGCTTTGGGAACATAAAAATTATGTGCTTATTAGAACAGAATCTGAAAAAGACTTTATTAAAAAACATAACTTATCTAAAATTGATTTCGATTCTAAAAAGAAACATTGGAAACAACTATTATATGCTGAAAGAAATAAAAGGTCAAGACCTCGCTTAGACGATAAAACATTAACCTCATGGAATGCATTGATGCTAAAAGCTTATGTAGATGCTTATCGCGTCTTGGAAAATAGCGAGTATTTAAACAAGGCTAAAACTAATGCTAATTTTATAATAAACAAGCAATTAAGAGAAGATGGCGGATTAAACCATGCCTTTAAAGAGAATAGAAGCAGCATTAATGGCTATTTAGAGGACTACGCTGCAACCATTGAAGCATTTATAAGCTTATATGAGGTGAGTTTAGAAGAAAAATGGCTAAGCACCGCAAGAGATTTAGCTAATTATAGTTTAGATCACTTCTTTAACGAGACTAGCAAGATGTTCTTTTTCACTTCTAATGAAGACCCCCAATTGGTCTCTAGGAATATTGAGTATAGAGATAATGTAATCCCTGCCAGCAATTCTATAATGGCTAAGAACTTATTAAAGTTATCCTATTATTTTGATAATTTACATTTCTACGAAACAGCAACTTCCATGCTAAATAATGTGACTCCCGAAATGCAAGAGTACCCGTCTGGGTTTTCTAACTGGCTAGACCTAATGCTTAACTACGCGAAACCTTACTATGAAGTAGCGATTGTAGGTCGTGAGGCTAAAAAGAAACTTAACGCATTAAATAAGACCTACATTCCAAACAAATTAATTATTGG
>CALDCO010000005.1 GCA_937937185.1 uncultured Flavobacteriaceae bacterium | reverse complement strand
CAACGTAAGTGAGATTTTAAACCTTCATGAATATGCTGGTCAATTTGTACAAAAGCCTATTTCTATATTCGACTCTGTAGAAATTGCTCAAGCTATTATGACTCTAGATATTCCACCAGCAAAATTAGACATCGGAAAATTAACTTACGAATATCACCTTGAGGATCAAAAATTTAATAATGCCATTTCTTTCGTTGCCGATAAACTTAAAAACGCGAAAGCAAATAAAAATAGTAGCCCAAAAGATGTAGTCCTTTATGGTTTTGGAAGAATTGGACGTTTAGTTGCTCGTGAATTAATGACTAAAACAGGTAAAGGCAATCAATTACGATTACGTGCTATTGTAATTCGTGGAAAAATTAATGCCTCGGTATTAGAAAAAAGAGCGGCATTATTAAGAAATGATTCTGTACATGGCGCTTTTTCTGGAACGGTTAACGTTGATATGGAGAATGAAGCCTTAATTATTAATGGAACGACTGTTAGAGTATTATCGGCAAACCAGCCAGAAGATATCGATTATACTAAATATGGTATTAATAATGCTTTGGTTATAGATAATACGGGGGTTTTTAGAGATAAAGAAGCATTAACGCGATTAAAAAACTCCAAAGGCGCTCATAAAGTGTTATTAACTGCACCTGGAAAAGGCATTCCAAATATCGTATATGGCGTTAATCATCTGGAAAATAACCCAGATAAAATAGATCTGTTTTCGGCGGCATCCTGTACTACGAATGCAATTACTCCAATTTTAAAGGTAATGGAAGATGCCTATGGGGTTAAAAGTGGCCATTTAGAAACTATTCATGCTTACACAAATGATCAAAATTTAGTAGATAATATGCATGGTAAATACCGTCGTGGTCGCGCCGCAGCATTAAACATGGTTATTACTGAAACCGGAGCAGGAAAAGCGGTTTCTAAAGCCCTCCCAAGTTTTGAAGGAAAATTAACCTCTAATGCCATTCGTGTCCCCGTTCCAAATGGTTCTCTAGCCATTCTAAATCTTGAATTAGAGTCTAAGGCCTCGGTAGATAGTATTAATGCCACTTTAAAAAAATATGCTTTAGAAGGTAATTTAGTAGAACAGATTAAATACGAAATGAATGACGAACTCGTTTCTAGCGATATTATAGGCAGCTCTGCTCCCTCTATTTATGATAGTAAAGCTACTATTGTTAGAAAAGACGGGAAAAATGCACTTTTATATATCTGGTATGATAATGAATATGGTTATAGCCATCAAGTGATGCGTTTGGCCAAATACATTTCTAAAGTAAGGCGCTTTACTTATTATTAATAGCTCCTGTTTAAGCTTTTTTGACTGTTTGTTATGCCTATTAAAGATATTGTGATTCTGAAATATCCCGCTTCGGGACAGAAGGACATGGCGTCAACTATTATACCTTTTCAAACAAACAAAAAATCACAAAAGCGCTAAACAATTCGTAAATTCACTCGAAGTGACGCGTACAATTTATAGAAAATTAAAAAAAATCATCGTCAGTTCGAGTGTTTTTCGAAAAGAAATGGAGAAAAATGTATCGAGAACTTTTCGGGCTGTATCATGCCTTCTCGATACAAATATTACGACGCTAAGCTTCATAAATTCTCTCGAAAAGACGAGATGATACTTTTTAAACAAACAGAAAAGCACAAAAAGCTAAACAATTCATAACAATCCACATTGTTTTAAATTATAGAAAAACTTATTATCATTAACGCAACCTTTTGATAATTAGACATCTAATAATAAACAGCGATAATTTATGAAAACACTTACAAAATTAGGCCTGCTATTTATTTTGATGCTCTTATTGCAAGCTTGTCCTTTTGCAGGAGATGTCGATTTTCCACCACCAGAGCAAAATTATGAAGCTGTAGTTATGCTTAGAAGTGAGTTTGAAAATTCCACAGCCTTATTACCTCCCAGAACAATTGTTAATTCTGGGAAAATTTATGTGAAAGACGACTTTTTATTTATTGGCGAAGTTCATGAGGGCTTTCATGTATTCGACAATGCAAATCCTTCAGCTCCTGTAAATATTGCGTTTCTAAAAGTCTTAGGAGTATCTGATATTAGCATTAAAAATGGGGTCTTATACTTTAATAATGCAACCGATTTAATTGCTGTACTGCCAAATTTGAATAACAATACGCTAGAAATTACAAAACGCATTCCTAATGCGTTCCCTCAGTTAACTGCACCAGACGATAGTTATTACGACCCAAAACCTGATGAGATTATTATTAACTGGAATTTAATTCAATAGGTTTTCTTTTTACCCATAATCAAAATAGAAAGAAACCATAAAAATATACAGATGAAAAAATACGCTTTTATAGTAGCACTCCTTGTTATAGTAGGGTGCTCGTCAGATTCTAATTCAGATTCGAGTACTGCTAACAATCAAGAAGGTGGCGGCCAGGGCGGTTCTTTAGCCAGATTTACCATTTTCAATAATTACTTATATACTGTAGATCATCAATCGTTAAATGTTTTCAGTATTTCAACCCCTCAAACGCCCGTTAAGGTAAACGAAGTTCCTGTTGGTTTTAACATCGAAACTCTTTTTAATTATAAAGAGTACCTCTACATTGGCTCTCAAAACGGGATGTTCATTTACAGTATTGAAGAAGATCCTGAAACGCCAAAATATTTATCTGAAGCGCAACATTTTACAGCCTGCGATCCTGTAGTTGCTAATGCCACTCATGCTTTTGTTACTCTACATGCCGATGTTGGATGCGGAACAAATATAAATGCTTTAGAAATTTATAATGTTGAAGATGTTAAAAACCCCATATTAGTTTCTTCAAGAAATTTAACAATGCCCATAGGTTTAGGATTGTACAATAATTATTTGTTTGTTTGTGACGACGAAGTAAAAGTTTTTGATATCTCTAACCCAGAAAGTATTAAATTAGTCCATGCTATAAATAAAAACGCTTTTGATGTTATTATTAAGAACAATCTCTTAATATTAATTGGAGATAATGGCTTGTTTCAGTACAATTTAGATGAAGATGACATTCAAAATACAATAGAATTAAGTACCATTAACATCTAATATTAGATACGGATCGTATATAATAAAGGCTTTACTAATTGTGAAGCCTTTTTATTATTATTTATTATTAAACTAAACTTTATTTTATATTTTAGTGAGCTACTAAAATCCACATATCAAAATGAATCCATCAAAACCTTTCTTTACTTTTATACTTACTGTTTTATTTTTCAGTTTAAGCTTTTCTCAGACGAAACGGCTCCCAGAAAATGATAATCTTTCGCTTGATAGTGGTACTATAAGTAGTCAATTTGAATTTTTAGTTAAGCGCTCTAACAACTGGAGGGATCAAAGAGGGCAATCTTACGAGGTTGTTAAAAAAAATTGGATTGAAAAATTAAAATCGCACACTTTAGACTCGCTTAAAGCGGTACATCAAAATTTAGCAAAAACAGAACAAATTATTGCGAATCAAACCAAGGAAATCACCCAATTAAAATCGAGTTTAAGCAATACAGAAACCGATTTAAAAAACACCAATAAAGAAAAAGACAGCATGTCTATATTGGGGATTCAAGTGAGTAAAACAGGATACAATGGATTAATGTGGTCTATAATAGGCGCCTTATTAGTCTTTTTATTATTTTTCGTTTATAAATTTAAAAATAGTAATGCCATTACTAAAGAAGCCCGTTTAAAACTTTCTGAAACTGAAGAAGAGTTTGAAGAACATAGAAAAACTGCATTAGAGCGTGAGCAAAAAGTAAGACGCCAATTACAAGACGAAATTAATAAGAGCCGTTCAAGTGTTTAGGCGTTAAACGAGTGAAATCTGAGTTTTTATCGCCTATTACATTCTAATTCTAATATTAGGTTTAGCTTCAATGTACTCTATTAAAAAAAGCAGAAATCATTTTTTATATATAAAGTAACCCGAGTTCGATCTAAGCAGCTTCACTTCAAATTTTACGTCAAACTTTCGATAGGTCGTAACAAAAAATAATTTTAGCTACTTAGCAATATGTTTTTTGAAGCAATGTTGCTACTTCTTCGATCTGGTGAGAAATCGCAGTTATATTATTTTAATTGATCAAATAATAAATATCAAGTTATAAAACACGTCAATGGCAGACTTTAAATAAATAACAGTCTTTTCGTTTAAGGATCTCTACACCTTTTTTTTGAAGTAAATTTCTTACCCAAATACGCCCACTTTATAAAATTTTATTAAACTTTATCAAATAATAAGTAGCGATCCAAAATTTTATATAGTTTTAAACGTTAGGAGAAAATATTTCATTTTTAATAAACCACTTCAATATTAATCAAAAAAAATAACCATCTAATGAATCTTAAATCCCTCAAAAAATTATTGCTAACCGCATTAATACCCGTATCCATTATTTTTTCTTGTAGTGAAACAAAACAAATTGTTAATTCAACACAAGTTCCGCAAAAGACAATAACAGAATCATCTACCAAAATACCATTTAATCCAGAAGTTAAAACTGGGACATTAAGTAATGGTCTTAAGTATTATATCAAGAACAATGCTAAACCTGAAAACAAAGTAGAATTAAGATTAGTCGTTAATGCTGGTTCTATTTTAGAAGATGAAGACCAATTAGGTTTAGCACATTTCATGGAGCATATGAACTTTAATGGTACTAAAA
>CALDCO010000004.1 GCA_937937185.1 uncultured Flavobacteriaceae bacterium | reverse complement strand
AGCTACAAATCAATTATCAGTACCAGATAATTATGACAACTACCAATGGTTTTTAAATGGGGTTGCCATTAATGGTGCTAATAGCCCAATTTTCATTGCTAGGGAGAATGGCGACTATACCGTTGAAGTTTCTAACAATGGCGGTAACGGTTGTTCATCAATTTCTGAAGTAGAAGAGGTTACCACATTATCTATCTCTGACTTTATTAGAAACAATTTCAAAATATTCCCTAATCCTGTTAGTAACGAATTAACCATTCTAAAAACTAATGGTATTAATTTAGTTAATGCAAAAATTAATGATGTTAATGGACGATTAGTAAAAGTGATTGACCTTACTGATACGGTAGAGCAAAGCATTCACATTAACGTTTCAGAATTATCCTCAGGCATGTATTTTATGAATATTTCTTCTCAACAAGGACAAGGAACAGTTAAAATCGTTAAGCAATAATAGCTTAATTAAATACTTATAAATTTAAAGTCTGATGCCACTAGGCATCAGACTTTTTTTATGTTATCTTGGGTTATAATTCTAATTTAAAATGAAACACATTGTTGTATTAACAGGCGCTGGTATTAGTGCCGAAAGTGGCTTAAAAACATTTCGAGACGCCAATGGGCTTTGGGAAGGTCATGATGTCATGGAAGTGGCTTCCCCAGAAGGTTTTGCTGTTAATCCAGAATTGGTATTAAAATTTTATAACCAACGCCGGAGACAATTATTAAAGGTACAGCCAAATAAAGCACATGACGATTTAGTTAAATTAGAGCGCCAATACAAAGTGACTATTATTACGCAAAATGTTGATGATTTACATGAGCGTGCTGGTAGTAAAAATGTGATTCATTTACATGGTGAGCTTTTTAAAGTGAGAAGTACGAAAAATGAAAACTATATATTAGACTGGACCAAAGATTTAAATCTTGGTGATACCGATGATAAAGGCATTCAATTAAGACCACATATTGTTTGGTTTGGAGAAGCAGTTCCTTTAATTGATGACGCCATACGAATATGTGAAACTGCAGATTTGCTTTTTATTATTGGCACATCGATGCAAGTGTATCCTGCTGCTGGCTTAATGAATTATGTTCCCGAAAATATTCCTATATATTATATCGATAAAAACCCTGCCCTAGTAAGTACCGCTAATAAAAACTTAAAAATAATAGCGAAACCTGCTACTCTTGGTGTCAATGAAGCCATTACTAGTATTTAACTTTACTCGACAGGAAAATCGAAATATTGATTTCTAAAAGGCTCGCCTCTTAATGTAAAGTGCCACCACTCTTTAGGATAATTTCTAAAACCATTACCTAGCATTACGTTTTGCAATAATTGCCTGTTTTCTTGCTGTGTTTTATTAATCTCACTACTATTTACCCAAGACGATTTACCAAAAAAATCATAAGGCGTTCCCATATCTAAGACCTTTCCAGTTTTAAGATCTATAATAGTTAAATCTATGGTACTTCCACTACTATGTCTGGATTTAGAAGCAATATAGCCATCTCTAAATAAATGACGTTTATCTATAGTAGGATAAAATTGCTGCTTCATTAACGTGTCATTTATTTGCTTCGCCCATCTTATAAAATGATTCACTGCCTTTTGCGGCCTATAAGCATCATAAACCTTTAAACCATATCCTTTTTTTTTCAATACTGCTTGTACTTTTTTTAATGCGAGCGCGGCTGGCTTGGTCATTATAATGACTTCAGCATTATAACCATCGATGGGTTTTCCCACAAAATTATTATCGCTACAATACCTCATTTCTAATTTAATGTCAGGAATCATTGTTTCTACATACACAAAACCTTTTGGTAATTGGGAGTAGGCGTTTAGTGTTGAAAAAAGAATAAGTAAAAAAATAAATCTAAATGGCATAATGTATCCGTTTAGCGCTAATTTAGAGAAATCTTTTTTACGTATGAAATATCTACAGTTTCTTTATTTTGAACTCCTGTTTAATTTTTTGGTTAAAAATAAAATTAAACAGAAACGCTTTATATTGAAAATGAATCGCTTATGCCATTTAAAAATTTAAGACCATGTTTCAAATTGATGAAATAAAACTGGATATCCCCCAAGCAGAGGTTATTTATTATCCTTCATTTTTTAAATTAAGTGAAGCCAATTACTACTATAATTTGCTCTTAAAACGTATTCCTTGGCAACAAGACGACATTACAGTATTTGGAAAAACATACAAACAACCCAGGCTTACTGCTCTTTTTGGTAATAATAAAAAACCCTACTCCTACTCTAATATTACAATGCACCCACATCTTTTCACAACTGAACTCGAAGAAATAAAAGCAAAAATAGAAAACAAGCTCAACATTAAATTCACGTCTTGTTTGGCAAATCTATACCGCGATGGAAAAGACAGTAATGGATGGCATGCCGATAATGAAAAGGCCTTAGGTAAAAACCCTAGCATTGCTTCCGTTTCTTTTGGAGAAGACCGTTTTTTTCATTTAAAACACAAAGCAAACAAAAATCTAAGACGAAAAATACTACTTAAAAATGGGAGTTTATTAATTATGAAAGGGGAAACGCAAGAGCATTGGCTACATCAAATTGCAAAAACGAAAACCTATAAAAATCCCAGAGTTAACTTAACCTTTAGGATTATTAAGTAATACCATTTCCGACTTAAAATCACTCATTAAAATTCAGTTCAATTGATATCTAATTTGATGACTATTAAAATATGGCTTCATTGTTTTTTAGATTAAAAACATTGCTAAGTGAAACTGAATGTAAAGTAATTATTATCTTACATAAGAATTTTTAAACAAAAAAAACCGAGGTCCCTCAACCTCGGTTTAATGCTATTTGCATTTTTATCTCTTTTTTCGATTTAGGGTCTCTATATCTATTAAGGGATGCAAATACTAATTAATTAATCCATTGAACTAAAAGTATGTAACTTCAGCACAATCCAAAGATAGTATTATTATTAATATACAATGCTTAAAAACATATTAATTCGATGAAATACATATAATTTTAACATTTATAGATGAAAAACCATATAAATCGATGAAAAACCATATTGTTTTTAATCACTTACAATGTTATAGATGTAATAATTTAAATTACATTTACGTTAATTCATTATTAAAACGGCACTCTTTTTGATTTAATTAATTTGTAAAAATTGAAATAGATGAAAAATATAATTTGTTTATTATTAGGATTTAGTCTTTTTGGGTTTTCTCAAGAAACTAAACCCTACAAAACGGAAGAAATTGCAATTAATAAACTTATTGATGGCACTTTATTATTACCTAACACTTCTTCCAAGCCCAATTTAGCGATCATAATTGCAGGGTCTGGACCAACAGATAGAGATGGGAATCAAAATTTTTTAATAAGTAATACATTAAAAAAATTAGCAACAAACCTAAGCAATAATGGTATTGCTACATTTCGATATGATAAACGCATTGTAAAACAAATTAGAAAAGGAAATGTTGATAAAAACATAAGTTTTGATGATTTTATAATGGATGCCGTATCCGTTATCGATTATTTTAAAAAAACGAAGCAATACCATAAAATATATATCATTGGGCATAGCCAAGGGAGTTTAGTAGGTTTATTAGCCGCCAAAGATAAAGCAGATGGTTTTATTTCTTTAGCTGGGGCGGGACAAACCATTGATGCCGTATTGTATGAACAAGTAGAAAAAACAGCACCAATGTTCTCTAAAGATACAAAGCGTGTGTTATCCATCCTTAAAGAAGGAAAAACAACAACAGATTACCCTCCTGCATTAACTTCACTATTTAGCATAGACATACAACCATTTATGAGTAATTGGATGAAATACGACCCGCAAGAAGAAATTAAGAAACTAAAAATGCCCATTCTAATTATTAATGGTACTAAAGATTTACAAGTCTCTGAAGCTGAAGCTGAATTATTAAAAAACGCCGTGCCTGATGCTACTTTAGTCGTTATAGATAAAATGAATCATGTTTTAGTGCCAATTGAAGGTGGTGATCTTGAAAATTCGAAATCTTATAATGAAGCCTATAGAAAACTATCTCCTGAATTAATTAAAAGCATTACTCGTTTTATTAACTAATTGAGTATCTCCAGAAAGAAATATAGTTTCAAGTCCATTATTCTAAAAACACAACATTTTTGTTAATGGTATATTTCGTCATTCAGAATTTATTTCAGAATCACATAATACCTGTAAACAATTGTTATTCAACTCAAAAATCAATATTTAAAACAGCCTTTATTAGTGCTGAAATCGAAGTAAAAAAGTGTTAGTTTGTCCTGTCGGAATTTAGTTAAATTTTGTTTTTGAACGTTAAATCTTACATTTAATCAGTTTTTTTACTATATTTGCAACTAGTTTTTGACAATTTATTTAAACCCCAATTCTACCTACACATGAAAAAAACTACCATGATTATGTTGTTTTTCACAACACTTTTATTATCTAATTTGCATGCTTCTCCGCCCAAAGAAGTAAACCATAGCTTAGATAATAGTGAAACACCCGTCGCGATATTTTGCATAAATTGGAGTAAAAAAACACCATTGGAAGCGCACTCTTTAAAGAGTAACCGCAATGGCTTTTCTAACAGAAACCGTAAAACTGCAAATAAAATTAGTGCTACTAACCAAGATGAGCAGTTGGAAGATAGTCTTAAAATTTACCCAAATCCAGCAACTTCAGAATTTAGAATACAAGGAAAAAAAGTAGATCTTATCGAAATGTTTAATATTCTGGGGTCTAAAATTCTTGAAATTAGAAATACAAATACAGTAAATGTTTCAAGCTTTAATACAGGGGCTTATCTAGTAAAAATTACTGTAAATGATACCAGTGTCACTAAAAAGTTAATTATTTCGAAGTAATTATCTTAAAACCATTTCAGTGCAATGTCTTTACAATGAATAAGTAAGTCTTATTTATTGGCAATTGCGCGCCTTTACAGGAAACAAGAAAGGAGTTCTATGATTCCATAAAGCTATTTTGTACTTTTGAAAAGTATAAATTGTAGCTATGGACAAAGAATATGTTATTCTTGTTAACGAAAGTGATGAGGAAATTGGTTTGATGGAAAAAATAGAAGCGCATCAAAAAGCTTTATTACACCGTGCCTTTTCCGTATTTATTTTCAATGAAAAAAAAGAATTGATGTTACAGCAACGCGCAGTAAGTAAATATCATTCTCCTGGCTTATGGACAAATACCTGTTGTAGCCATCAAAGAAAAGGCGAGAGTAATCTTGAAGCTGGAGTAAGACGCTTACAAGAAGAAATGGGATTCACTACGCCTTTGCACGAGAAAACCTCATTTATTTATAAAGCCCCGTTTGATAATGGTTTAACCGAACATGAATTAGATCATGTACTGGTTGGTTACTATAATGAAAGTCCAAAAATAAATAAAGAAGAAGTTGAATCTTGGAAATGGATGCCGCTTGAAACCGTAAAAGAAGACCTTATTAAGCGCCCAAAACAATATACAGCATGGTTTAAGATTATTTTTGATAAATTTTACGATTATATAAACATTACAAATGAAAGTCACGGTAAGTAGAAAAGCACATTTTAATGCAGCACATAGATTGTATCGTAAAGATTGGAGCGATTCGCAAAATAATGCTGTTTTCGGAAAATGTAATAACCCTAATTATCATGGCCATAATTATGAAATTATAGCTAGTGTCACAGGAGAAATAGATAAGGAGACAGGCTATGTAATTGATATAAAAATTCTAAAAGATATCATTAAAACTGAAGTAGAAGAAGCTTTCGATCATAAAAATTTAAACTTAGATGTTGAGGAATTTAAAACGCTTAACCCTACTGCAGAAAACATCGTTGTAGTGATATACAATAAAATAAAGGCAAAATTAAAATCTAACTTAGCGCTTGAAGTAACACTGTACGAAACGCCACGAAATTTCGTAACTTATTCTGGAAAGTAACTATGGCAACACCTTTATATCCCATAAAATTCGATCCCATATTAAAAGAAAAAATCTGGGGCGGGCAAAAATTAGCCACCATTTTAAATAAAAAAACTAAGTTAGATCATATTGGTGAGAGTTGGGAAATTAGCGATGTAGAAGGTGATATTTCTATAGTAAATAATGGCCCTTTAAAAGCATGGTCGTTAAAAAAACTTTTAGAAACTTATAAAGCAGACCTAATAGGCGAGAAGAACTATAAACTTTTTAAAAATAAGTTTCCATTACTCATTAAGTTTATAGATGCCAGAGAAGACTTATCCATTCAGTTGCACCCTAACGATACCTTAGCAAAAAAAAGGCATAATTCTTTTGGTAAGACAGAAATGTGGTATGTTATGCAAGCAGAAGAAGGGGCTAATCTTATTGTCGATTTTAATAAAAAAATAACCCCGAAAGAGTATCTAAAACACTTAGAAAACAAAACATTAACTCAAATTTTAAATTTTGATAAAGTAAAAGCAGGCGATACTTATTTTATTGAAGTAGGACGTGTTCATGCCATAGGGGCTGGAGTGATGCTTGCCGAAATACAGCAAACAAGTGACATTACTTATAGAGTATACGATTGGGACAGAGTAGATGATCAAGGAAATTCCAGAGAGTTACATAACGATTTGGCTATTGATGCGATAAACTTTAATATGAAAGACAATTTCAGGATGAGCTATTCTAAAACTAAAAATAAACCCAATGAAATGGTTCGTTGTGATTATTTTACAACAAGCTATCTTCCTTTAAAAGGTGATTATGAAAAGGAGAACACCAAAGATTCATTTCTTATATACATGTGTGTAGATGGTAATGCTAAAATAGTTGCAGAAACCCACTCGGTTAATATAGAAAAAGGAGAAACAGTACTTGTGCCTTCTATAATAAAACACTTTAAAATTAAAACTAAAAACGCAACGTTATTAGAAGTTTATGTTTAATTTTGCCCCTTTAAAACAATAGAAATATGGCAAATAAAAGAGATCTTAAAAAAGACATTAATTACGTACTAGGAGATATCATTGAGGCAGTTTATGTTTGGGAGTATGCTAATCCTGAGAAGGACACCAAAAAGAGTGAAGCAGTGATTGATGAGGCTATTGCTACTTTCGATGAATTAATTGAAAAAGTTAATGATAGAAAAGTAGAAAATAAAAAAGCACATTTCAAGTCAATAAATCAAGAACTGGAAGATAAGGGAAGAGCCCTTATTGAGAAAATAAATAAGTTGTAAAAATTAAATAAAAACGTTTGCAGGTATAAAATACACTATTATATTTGCAATCCTTTTTAACGCCGATGTAGCTCAGCTGGCTAGAGCAGCTGATTTGTAATCAGCAGGTCGTGGGTTCGAGTCCCTCCATCGGCTCTGAAATAATGAGAGTGTTCAAGGGATCTGAGCTGTTGAAAAACAGTTTTTAGACTGAGACGAGAAGTTTATCCTGAGCGTAGTCGAAGGGAGTCCCTCCATCGGCTCAAAGTTTCCAAGGTGTATTCAAATAAATTAGAACCTATGAAAATTAGGTTTTCAGTTCAGGCGAGAAGTTTATCCTGAGCGTAGTCGAAGGGAGTCACTCCATCGGCTCAAAGTTTCCTAGGTGTATTTAAATAAATTAGAACCTATGAAAATTAGGTTTTCAGTTCAGGCGAGAAGTTTATCCTGAGCGTAGTCGAAGGGAGTCCCT
>CALDCO010000003.1 GCA_937937185.1 uncultured Flavobacteriaceae bacterium | reverse complement strand
TATGCAACTAAAAAATTGCTATATCTGGTCACAAAAACACTATTTTTCGCTTAAATCAAACAAGTTTAAACCACTTCATTTAGAAAGCTTATTGCTTATAAACCTCCTGTAATTATAGTTTTTTTGCATTTTTCACCTTAGCATTTGTAAGTGCTAAAGCAATAACGTCTTTCATGTCGCTAACATAGTGAAAAATTAATCCTTTAAGGTACTCAGGATTAATTTCTTCTATATCTCTACGGTTTTCTTCGCATAATAATATTTCTTTTATTCTTGCTCTTTTAGCAGCTAATATCTTTTCTTTTATGCCGCCTACTGGCAATACTTTTCCTCTTAAGGTAATCTCTCCGGTCATCGCTAGACTTTTCTTCACTTTTCGTTGCGTGTATAAAGATACTAGAGAGGTTAGCATGGTCACTCCCGCACTAGGGCCATCTTTAGGCGTAGCGCCTTCAGGAACATGAATATGCACATTGTATTTATTAAAAATATCAGAATTTATACCAAAATCTTTTGCATTCGATTTTATATACTCCATCGCTATAGTAGAAGATTCTTTCATTACTTTTCCTAAGTTTCCAGTAATGGTTAAATTTCCTTTCCCCTTAGATAAAATAGATTCTATAAACAAAATGTCTCCCCCTACTCTAGTCCAAGCTAATCCGGTAACAACACCTGCGACATTATTGTTCTCATATTTGTCGCGTTCTAATTTTGGGCTTCCTAGTACTTCTATAATATTTTTATTAGAAATTTTTATATCGTACTTTTCTTCCATTGCAATATTTTTTGCGGCATAACGTACCATTTTTGCAATTTGTTTTTCTAAACCACGAACGCCAGATTCCCTAGTGTAACCTTCGACTATTTTTTCTAATTGCGGTTTTCCTATTTTTAAATGACTGTGATCTAAACCATGCTCATTTAATTGTTTAGGGAGCAAATGAATTTTAGCAATTTCTACTTTTTCCTCTATGGTATATCCCGTTACATTAATAATCTCCATGCGATCTCTTAAAGCAGGCTGAATCGTAGATAAACTATTAGAAGTCGCTATAAACATAACTTTAGAAAGGTCGTAGCCCATTTCTAAAAAATTATCGTGAAACTCACTATTCTGCTCGGGGTCTAGCACTTCTAATAATGCTGAAGAAGGATCGCCTTGATGAGAATTAGAAAGTTTATCAATCTCATCGAGTACAAAAACCGGGTTAGAGGTTCCTGCTTTTTTCAAGCTTTGAATAATTCGCCCAGGCATTGCTCCGATATAGGTTTTTCTATGCCCTCTAATTTCTGCTTCATCTCGTAATCCACCTAAAGACATTCTAACATATTTCCGACCTAAAGCTTCTGCTATAGATTTTCCCAAAGAGGTTTTTCCAACGCCAGGAGGCCCGTATAAACAAAGAATTGGCGACTTCATATCATTACGAAGCTTTAAAACTGCTAAATACTCTATAATACGTTTTTTTACATCTTCTAAACCATAGTGGTCGCGATCTAAAATTTTCATGGCACGCTTTAAATCGAACTTGTCTGTACTAAACTCATCCCATGGTAAATCTAAAAATAAATCTAAGTAATTGCGCTGTATGGAATATTCTGCGACCTGAGGATTCATGCGGTGCATTTTTGCAATTTCCTTATCAAAATGTTTTCCTACTTCTGGTTTCCATTTCTTTTTCTTTGCCCTAGCTTTCATTTCTTCAAGCTCTTCTTCATTACTTACACCGCCTAGTTCTTCTTGAATCGTTTTCATTTGTTGGTGCAAAAAGTACTCCCTTTGCTGTTGGCTCATATCACTTTGAACCTTAGATTGTATGTCATTCTTTAGTTCTAACTTTTGAAATTCTACGTTCATAAAACGCAACGTTTCTAAAGCTCTAGACTTAAGATCATTCAATACCAGCAATGATTGTTTCTCTTTTACTGATAAATTCATGTTAGAGGACACAAAATTCACTAAAAAAGAATTACTTTCAATGTTCTTTATTGCAAAAGAAGCTTCACTAGGAATACTAGGGCTGTCTTTAATAATTTGTAATGCTAAGTCTTTAATAGATTCTATTATTGCTGAAAACTCTTTGCTTTTTTTTGCAGGTTTACTATCTGGCACATCTTTAATGGTGGCATTTAGATATGGTTTTTCAGTAATAACAGCATCTATTTCAAAACGCTTTTTTCCCTGTATAATTACGGTAGTGTTGCCATCTGGCATTTTTAACACTTTTAGTATACGCGCTACCGTACCAATTTGGTGCAAATCTTTAGCTAACGGATCTTCTACTTCCTCATCTTTTTGAGCCACTACGCCAATCACTTTTCCGCCTTTATTAGCATCGTTTATTAGTTTAATAGACTTGTCTCTCCCAGCTGTAATAGGAATAACTACTCCTGGGAATAACACGGTGTTTCTTAGAGATAAAATAGGAAGAGATTCTGGTAATTCTTCATTATTAATGGCTTCCTCATCTTCGGGAGTCATTAAAGGAATTAACTCAGAGTTTTCATCAAAATCTTGTAGTGACAAACTGTCAAAACTAATTACATTCGATTTTTTCATAGACATATATAAGTCAAACTGTCATTAATCTATTAATAACGGTTTGATTTTGTTTAAATTTTAAATTGCTATTATCTTTTTAAAAACTCATTATCAGTGATTTAACAAGTATATAATATATCATAGCTGTGTTATTAAAACAATTTACATGCCAGCTTATAAATTAAAAATTTAAGGTTTTGGCAGTTCTACTTTAAAACGACTCAAGTATAACATAGTAATTTTATATTCATCATTTAAAAAATTAAAGCATAAAGCGTCCTACACAAATTTGATTGTAAATTCACTGTGAAACTATTTTTTACTCAAATCAAAAAAAAAAAAAATTAAAACTGTAACAAAGAATAGTAACTTCACTCTTTATAATAACAAACCGTTATAGTTGACATTAACCAACCACAATATAGAACAATTAGTAAAGCTATGTATTTCGGGCAATCAATTTGCTCAATTAGAAATATACAACAGATACTATAAAGCCATGTATAATGCTGCTTTTCGTATTGTTAAAAATAGTTTTGAAGCTGAAGATGTGATGCAAGATTCATTTTTACTTGCTTTTACTAAACTAGAAAACCTAAAGGAAATTAAAACCTTTAGTGCTTGGTTAAAACGAATTGTTATTAATAATAGCATTCAACATTATAAGAAAAAAAGTAAGCTAGATGAAGTATCATTAAATGATGTGCTTTATAAAATTGAAGATGATAATGATGGCATATCAAGTGACGTAGAGACTTCAAATTTAAAAGTGAAGCAAATCATTGAGGTTTTAAATACCTTAAAAGAAAATTACAGAATTGCACTAACACTGCATTTAATTGAAGGTTATGATTACGAAGAGATTAGCAGTATAATGAATATCTCTTATGCCAATTGTAGAACAACGATATCTAGAGCAAAAGACAGCTTAAGAAAAAAAATGACCACGGTAATAGGGTTTTAAAAAAGAAAAAAGTGTAATAAAATTTACCCGCTATCGCGAGTATATAAAAAATAAGATTCCCACCTGCGTGGGAATGAAAATAAATTTTTAATGAAAAAAGATAATTTACAAGATTTGTTTAATCGCTTAGAATATGATTTCGATATTGAAGTGCCAAACGCGGGTCACAAAGACCGGTTTTTAGAAAAATTAAAGGCTCAAAATAAGCAACAAATTGTTAGCATCTCTAAGCCTAAAAGAACGTTATGGAAACCTTTGTTTGGTATCGCCGCTTCTATTTTATTAATAGTTACGCTAACTTTTAGTTTTTCAAAAAATGAAGCCCCTTCAGGATTGGCTAGTGTCTCTCCTAAAATGGCAGAAACGCAAAGTTTTTTCGCCTCGGTAATAGAAGAAGAACTATCTAAATTAGAGAAAGCACGTGCTCCAGAAACAGAATGGCTAATTAATGATGCCATGACGCAAATGGAAACCCTTGAAAAACAATATAATAATTTAAAAACAGATCTTAAAGAAAGTGGTCATGATAAACGCGTTATTCATGCTATGATTGATAATTTCTATAATCGTATAGAATTATTAAAAACCGTTTTAAAAAGTATTGAAGAAGTTAAACTAATTAAACAAAATTTCGATGAAAACAGCAACACTATATAATACCCGTTTTCTATTCTTTTTATTGCCTTTCATTATGTTTTCGCATAATGATTTAAAAGGAAAATACAAAAAAGAAAAAACGATAGAAAAGCAATTTAATGTGAGTAAAAATGCAACATTAAAAATTGATAACAGTTATGGTAATTTAGATATTGTAACTTGGACTGAAGACCGTATTGAATTTGAAATCCTCATTCAAACCAGTGGTAATGATGAAGAAAAGGTACAAGACAAATTAGATGCAATAACTGTAAATTTCGATGCTTCTAACGATTATGTCTCTGCGGTAACTCATTTTTCTAAAAGCAAATCGAACTCATGGTGGAAATGGAATTCTAATAATAATGTGAATATGAAAATAAATTATATTGTTAAAATTCCTATTACCAATAATATTGATTTAGATAACGATTATGGGGCCATTAATATCGCAAAGTTAGAAGGAAAAGCCGTTTTAAACTGTGATTATGGAAAAATTACTACTAAAGAGCTTTTAGCAGATAATAATGATATTAGTTTTGATTATTCAAATAATTGTTATTTTGAATACATAAAGAGCGGAAAAATTAATGCCGATTACAGCGATTATACGATTTCAAAAACCAATGCTATTGATATTAATGCCGATTACACTAAATCTAAAATTGAAATTGCAGAAAATGTAACTTATAATTGCGATTATGGTGGTATTACTGTTGAAAAAGTAAATAATTTAAAAGGCAATGGCGATTACTTAACCGTTAAAATTGGTGAAGTTTATAAAACTGTTACCATTGATGCCGATTATGGGTCTATCAAAATAGAAAAAATCACTAAAAATGCAGAAAATGTCGCTATAGAATCTGATTATGTTGGTATAAAATTAGGTTTCGATCCAGACTTTCATTTTGACTTCGAAATTGAATTAGAATATGGCTCTTTAAAACATAATGATGAATTAGAGTTTCTAAAAAAACGAATTGAATCCTCAGACAAATACTATACAGGATACTACGGCTCACAAAATTCTGGTAAACGAATTAGAATAAACTCAGAATATGGAGGGGTCACTTTCTATCGCAATTAATCTTTAAAATCAATCACAAAATAAACAATTATGAAAAAATCAGTATTCATTATCATGGCTCTAGTCTCGTTAAATTTTGCTAACGCACAATGGGGCAGTAAATCAATTAAAGGAAACGGAAATATTACCACAGTAACAAGAAACACGACAAATTATGATGCTATTCGTTGTGCTGGTTGGATGGATTTCGTTTTAGTAAAAGGCGAAGAAGGCACTATTAAAATTGAAGGTGAAGAAAACCTTTTAGAGTACATTATCACTGAAACCGAGGGCAATACCCTTTCAGTTAAAACAAAAAAAGGAATTAACCTAAAAACAAGTTGGAATAAAACCATAACGATAACAATCCCTTTTAAAGAGATAGATAAAGTTTCTTTATCAGGATCTGGAGATGTAATGACTAAAGATAAAATCGAGGCTAATAATTTTGAAGTAAGATTAGCTGGCTCTGGAGATATTGAATTAGCTATTGATGCGACTGCAATTAAAGCTGGTGTTTCAGGATCTGGTGATATTACATTAAACGGCAAAACAGAGCGCCTTAAAGCCAATGTTACTGGTTCTGGAGATTTTCATGGTTTTAATCTACAATCTAATGATACTGATGCCTCAGTTACTGGTTCTGGCGATGTTATGGTGGTTTGTAATAATGACCTTACTGCCAGAGTAACAGGGTCTGGTGATATACAGTACAAAGGAAACCCTAAACGCGAAGATTCTAAAGTTACAGGGTCGGGTTCGATAAGTAATTAGTATCCCTTACCGTTTTAAACTTCTCCCCTTTTTTTATTAGATGAAAAAAGCCACTATTCTTAACTAAGAATAATGGCTTTTTGTTAATTTTTATATGAAACTATATATAAAATTATTCTAAGAATAGCTATTCATAGGTTACATCAAAGCTTCCTTCAGTAATGTCGAAGCTTCCAGTAGCACCGCCTCCAAATGCTTCTGCAACAAAAGAAAAAGTCCCTACTATTCGTTTGTTAGACACATCATGAGTTGTTATCGTAAAACTGCCATCGGCTATATTACTTGAAAATGGTGTGAATATGGTATATTGTCCGATTGGGGCTACTCCAAATGTAAAATCATAGTCTCCTGGTGTAATGTCTACAGGAAAAGTAAGGCCTATACTATCGACATTATTCTTCGTGGCAACAATATTTATATTACTTATTCCTGCCGAATTAATTAAAATCCCAGAAAGCAGATCTTCTTCAAATGCGACACCATCTACTTTGGCGCTAAAACTATTGTTGCTGCCTGGTGGGTTAGACAGCTCGCTTTCGTAAGGCACATTGGTAAATGATCCGTTGGTAAATTCTCTTACAAAACTAGCAGTATTACCCACAGATGGATTGTTCCCTGTAAAAGAAAAATTACCAGAAATGGTTTTATTTACTTCATTAATTTCAGAAATAATGACGGTGCCTTGAGAAGATCGACCATCGGTTAATGCCACCCAAGCGCCATTGGTTGGATTATTTTGTTCGGCATAGGCTGCACCATGTAATATAACACCATTTGCAACGCCTAATTGATAAACCCCTTCAGATCCTGAAGAAATGGTTAAAATAATAGACTCATTATTAGGACCTCTAAATCCCGAGACATTTATTACATTGTCTAAAACAGTAGCTGCGATTCTATCTGCAATAAATGTTTGTCCGTCAAAATCGACTTTAAATTCAACTTCGGGTAGGCTTGCCCTAGAAGGCTCTTTCTCACAAGACAAAGTGGCTAAAGCGACAAAAAAAGCTAGTAAGTAGGTTATTTTTTTCATGATGTATAAGATTTAAGTTTTATTTGGGGCTATTTAGTATTTTTTTGTTTTAGATAAAATAATCGCTATCAAGATCGTAATCGAAAAATTCATTGGGGGAACTATTTCCTTGTAATCTTAAAAAGTGTGTAACCGCCTCTGCAAATGCAGTCGTGGTTTCAACATAATTAAGCACTGTAAATAACATGAATAAGAGGAATAATCTCTTCATAAGTATTTGGTTAAGTAACTATTAGGTGACCAAATATAATAAAAAAATAACACTTTAACGGTAAAATACGCTTTTTATCGTTTATTTTTTTGGAACTCTTAACAATAGTAAGATGCCTATTAGAAAGAAAATAAATAAAAATAGTATCGCACTGCGCATACTCCCCGTAATTTGATCTATAGTTCCGTATAAAATCATGCCAATTACGATGCCTATTTTTTCAGCAACATCATAAAAACTAAAATAGGAAGTGGTGTCGTCTGTCTCTGGTAAAAATTTAGAGTAAGTAGACCTCGATAAACTTTGTATGCCTCCCATTACGATGCCAACACTCCCTGCGGCGATATAAAATTGTAAAGGGGTTTTCATAAAATAGCCATAAATACAAATGGCCATCCAAATAACATTAATCACAATTAATGTCATAATATTTCCGAATTTAGCAGAAGCTCTAGAGGTAATTATTGCTCCTACTACAGCTAACAATTGAATCACCAAAATACTGGTAATTAATCCTGTTGTTTTTTCATTACCACCTCCCCAAGCAATTTCTTCTTCTCCAAAATAAACAGCCACTAGCATAATCGTTTGCACCGCCATACTATAAACGAAAAAAGCGCCTAAATATCTTTTTAATTTAAGATTAAGTGTCAACGCTTTCCAAACCAATTTTAATTCTCTAAAACCATTAAAAATAACCGCTTTAGTGACCTTATGTCCTTTGGAAATGCCTTTGGGCAATAAATAAAAAGTGTATTGGCTAAATACAATCCACCATAGTCCTACGGTGATGAACGAATACCGCATCATTTCTATGGCGCCTTCATTAGTATCTTGACTCATTACCATTCCCAAATTTATTATCAATAAAATAACACTACCTATATACCCCATAGAAAAGCCTTTGGCACTAGCTTTATCCTGTTGCTCTGGAAAGGCAATGTCTGGTAAATAAGAATTGTAAAACACCAAACTTGCCCAATATCCTATAAGGCCCAGAAAATAACAAAACAAACTAAAATAAATAGTTTCTATTTTAAACCAATAAAGGCCAATACTGCCCAAAGCGCCTACATAACAAAAAAACTTCATGAATACTTTTTTATTACCTACATAATCGGCTATACCAGATAAAATTGGAGATAGTATAGCAACCACTAAGAAAGTAAATGCAGTAATAAATGCAATGAGTGCTGTATTCTTTATGTCCAAACCAAAAACAGTCACATTTTTGTTATCGGTTACAAAAAGTGCCGCGTAATATAAAGGAAATATAGACGAAGCAATGGTTAAAGTATATACCGAATTGGCCCAATCGTAGAATGCCCAGGCATCAATTAGTTTTTTACTTCCTTTTTTCAATTCATTCATAATAAAAAAGCTGCTCTTTTATTGAGCAGCTTCTAAAGTAACTATTTATTTGTTAAGTTGATATTAAAACTTACCTAATGGTTTATAAGACGTCACCCCAAATTTTCTTGCCTCAGCTTTAGCCTTGGGAGACAATGCCGTTAGGTTTGCAATACGGGTTTGATTTGCTGGATGAGTACTTAAAAACTCTGGTGGTGCTTGTCCGCCACTATTTTTTGCCATACGTCTCCATAAATTTGCAGCCTCATCGGGATTGTATCCTGCTATGGCAGTAAGATACAAACCAATTTGATCGGCTTCTGTTTCATGACTTCTACTAAATGGAAGCATTACACCTACTTGAGAACCAGCACCATAGGCTTGATTAAAAATTCCTCTAGTTTTCTCATCTTTAATCGCAACATTACCAGCAACGGCTCCTATTTGTTGAAGCATTCCTGCACTCATGCGCTGCTGACCATGATTTGCTAAGGCATGTGCCACCTCGTGTCCCATCACAGCAGCAATTGCCGTTTCATTTTCAGCAATGGGAAGAATTCCTGTATAGAAAACAATTTTTCCCCCAGGCATACACCAAGCATTTACCGTAGCATCATCGACTAAATTGTATTCCCATTTATAATCTTTTAAATAACCTTGCTTGCCGTTAGCATTTAGCCATTTTTCAGCAGCAACAGCTATTCGTTGCCCCACTCTTGTTATCATTTGAGCTTGAGAAGTGCCTGTAACGACTTTGTTCTCCCCTAAAAATTGATTATACTGCGCAAAAGCAGTAGGAAACAATTGCGAATTAGGCATTATTGCTAATGTTTTCTTTCCTGTAAAAGGATTTGTAGCACAGGATAAAAAAAGCAGAAGTGTAACTAATGTAACTGTAGTATTTTTAAAATTCATGTTGTTTAATTTTAATTGTTCTAAAATCTAATTTACAAAAATCGAACCATAATACTAATTTAATTTAAATCGCATACCATTTAATATATAGCTACACTAATGTAAAATAAACTCTATTAGAGAGATTCATTATGTTTTCCCTTGATATGTACTTCGGTAAAATTTTTATCAACAATTAAAATATTAGTATTGTTAGATTTAGTATGATCTAGTGAAATACTCACATTGTCTATCTGAATTTGATTAATATTAAAGGGCAAACCATGAATAATCAATTTAAATGTTTGATAATCTGTAATGTATTTACCTTCTTTATGTTGTTGAATAATTAATTCTTCTCTTTTCCCTGTGAGTTTAAAATTTCTTAAGCTATAACGTCCCTTTTTGTAATCGTAACCATCATGAGCGTCTTCATATAATTCGGAGTTTTCTTTTCCTTCCTTATAATAGACCTCTAAAGTAAGCTCATTTATTTTTTTCTCTCCAACATATTGCTGAACAGGGTATTTTGGTAGTATCGCACCTTCTTTAATAAAAATTGGCATACTGTCTATCTCTGCATCCACCCATTTTTCTCTGCCGCCTTCAACTAAAACATCGGTCCAGAAATTATACCATCTCCCTTTAGGAATATACATTCTGCGCCCCTTAGAATTGGGCTCTTGTATAGGACAAACGAGGATCTGGTTTCCAAAAATAAATTCGTCTGTTCTGTAATGGGTTTGTAAATCTTCCTGATCAAATAAAACCAGCGATTTTAATATTGGGGTGCCATTTTCTATTAAGCTCCAAAAAGCAGTATATAAGTAAGGTAATAATTGATACCGAAGTTCAATAAATTTTCTAACAATATCTGTCACATCGTCGTCAAAAGCCCATGGTTCTTGATTGCCATGATCTCCAGAGGAATGAACTCTGCAAAAAGGGTGAAAAATACCCA
>CALDCO010000002.1 GCA_937937185.1 uncultured Flavobacteriaceae bacterium | reverse complement strand
TATACTTGAGAACTCATAAACTAAAGGACTTCGTTCTAAAGTAAAGTCTTTAAAAGCAAAGGTCTTAGCATAGTTAATTTTAGATTGGTAATTGGCATCGCTACCATCGCCATCAAACATGGGTTCGCATATGTCTACGCCCTCGGCAGACAGTGCAATATCAAAACTATCGGTAGCACTGCACATCGCAAACATAAAACCACCACCAACCACATAATTTCTAATTTTAAGAGCGACTTCTCTTTTTTCTTCTGAAACCTTATTATAACCTAATGCAGCAGCTAATGCCTCAGCTTCTTTTTTTTCTTCTATGTACCAAGCTGCTGTTCTGTAATTTCGATAAAATTTACCATATTGTCCTGTGAAATCTTCATGGTGTAAATGCAGCCAATCGTATAATACCAAACCATCTTCTAGGACTTCTGTATCATAAATAGTTTCGTAGGGAATTTCGGCATAGGTAAGTACCATAGTTACTGCATCATCCCAAGGCAGTTTCCCTTTAGGGGTGTATACCGCAATTTTTGGCGCTTTTTCTAAGACGACCGCTTCCATGTTTTTACTTGGCGAACTTATTTCTTCTAAAATACCTTCTGCTTTGGTATTAGATAAAATTTCGAAAGACACCCCTCTTATTTTACATTCCCTTTGTATCGCCTCACTATCGGGCAATAAAAAAGAACCCCCTCTATAGTTTAATAACCATTTTACTTTTTGTTCTTTCGCCAATGTCCAATACGTAATCCCGTAGGCTTTAAGATGGTTTTTTTGTGTTTCGGCATCCATAGGAATAAGGATATAAGACGCATAAGATGGCGAAATAAATAGAGCGAAAAAGAGTATTAGTAGTATTTTTTTCAATGTATATTTCTAGTAAAATGAATTAATAATAATAAAATAAGACTATTGTTTAAACGGTAATATACTTAAAAATAGTATGCTTTAAAATGATTTAACAGTACTTTTAACGACGCATTTTTGAATATTTTTTTGGATCGTGAGCAGATAATAGCTTAGCAATTTGCTTAGTGCTTGGAAATTCTTCTAAGATAATTTTAATAAAAACAGTTATTGGAATGGCCATTATTAACCCTGGAACGCCCCAAATAAATCCCCAAAACATGAGCATGACTAATACCGCAATAATATTTATTGAAAATGACTTCCCCATAAAAACAGGTTCTAAAATAGCACCAAAAAGAATTTGTACTCCTGTAATTGAAATGACAAAAAAGAATAGGCTACTAGTAGGATCTAACTCTATAAAAGCAAAAATGGAGAGTAAAATTACACAAACAAAAGACCCCACCATTTGAACAAAATTTATTAAAAAAGCAAAAAGACCCCAGAAAACAGGAAAGCTAACATCGAAAGCATAACAAGCCAAACCAGTACCTATTCCCGTTAATAAACTTACAAAGACTTTAACTATTATGAATTTTATAAGATCTTTTTCTATTTTTCTAAATGTTTTAATAGAAGTGTGTTTCTTTTTAAGAATAGTACGGTTTAATATTTTGTGAACATTAATAGATTCTCCAAGCCATAGAACAGCAAAAAAGAGGGTCATTAAAACGGACGTTAAAAATTTGGTTAAAAGACTAAAGGTATGTCCAAATTTATCAAAATTGATAAGCTTATCTATTTTTAGAAACCGCATAAGATCCTTGTTTTCTCCAGTGCTACTCTGCACACCAAAAAGCGATTCTACGTTATTAATTAAATCGTTAATTTTAAATTGTGCTTTATCTAAAAAGGTAGCATTCGTTGCTAAAATCTCTCTACTTGATAGTTTTACTAATTCAAAACCAATTACCAAACCACTAAGCATAATTAAAAGCACAATAATAATACTGATTGCTTTTGGGATGTTGCGTTTTTTAAAATAACGCATAAGCGGCAAAAATTGCAAAGCAATAAACATTGAAAAAATTAACGGAATAAAGATAAAAGACAAGATCTTTAATAAGTAGAAAATAATAGGAATTGCTATAATTAGCAGTAATAGGTTAGTTGTACGTGTTTTATCCATTTGGTTTTTCATTCAAAAAATAGAACATCTAAAAAAGATCATCTATTTGTAATTAGATTAGAGGCTTTACATTTTATAAGAAACAAATTAGTAGCTAAATTTCGTAAAAAATATCGTTTCAAAAAAATATTGTTTGCCAAAATGTAATGACAACGCCATTTAAGGGTTTTGTTGACATACATAAATGAAAAAAATTGAATAAACTAAACCGTATTAAAACGGAACATCATCATCTGGAGTTCCAAAGGCATCTCTTGGTGACGACGAAAATTTATCTGGCTTAAAGGTGTCGTCATTGGCGGCATTCATCTTACTATGAAATTCATGCCCAAACGGGGTGTCAAAATCATCAAGATTATCAAACTTTCCTAAATGGCCAATAAATTTTAAACGAATATTTTCTAATCCGCCGTTTCTATGCTTGGCAACAATGAACTCGGCTTGTCCGGCAGTTGGAGAACGCTCTTCATCATCCCATTCATCAATTTTATAATATTCTGGCCTAAATATAAAAGACACAATATCTGCATCTTGTTCAATTGCTCCAGACTCACGCAGATCGGATAGTAACGGTCTTTTGCTTCCGCCACGGGTTTCTACAGCACGAGACAGTTGAGATAAAGCAATTACAGGAACACTTAATTCCTTTGCCAATGCCTTTAAATTACGAGAAATGGTAGAGATTTCTTGTTCGCGATTTCCTCCAGACCCAGAAGCCGTCATGAGCTGTAAATAATCGATAATAATCATTTTAATACCATGCTGAGAGGCTAATCGACGGGCTTTTGCTCTTAAATCGAAAATAGATAAGGAAGGGGTGTCGTCTATATACAACGGGGCTTTTTCTAATGCTTTTACTTTTACATTTAGTTGTTCCCATTCGTGTTTTTCGAGTTTTCCTGTTCTTAATTTTTCTGAGGATAATCCTGTTTCACTTGAAATTAATCGCGTTATTAATTGTACTGATGCCATCTCTAGCGAGAAAAAAGCCACAGGAATACCATGATTCACAGCAATGTTTCTTGCCATGGAAAGCGTTAGTGCTGTTTTTCCCATACCAGGACGGGCAGCTACGATTATTAAATCGCTTTCTTGCCAACCAGAGGTTAGTTTATCTAACTTATCAAATCCTGAAGGAATACCACTCATTCCTTCTTTTTTTGAAATTTCTTCAATCTTCTTTTTTGCTTGAATTACTAAATCTTGTGCCGTTTCACTTGATTTCTTAATATTCCCTTGCGTGACTTCATATAATTTAGATTCGGCGCGATCTAACAAATCAAAAACATCTTGCGTTTCGTCGTAAGAATCTTCTATAATTTCACTTGAAATTTTTATGAGGCTACGCTGAATAAATTTTTGCAATATAATACGTGCATGAAATTCTATATGTGCTGAAGAGGATACTTTTTGAGTTAACGAAATGAGATAAAAATCCCCTCCTGCTACATCCAATTTAGCATTCTTTTTTAATTGTGTTGAAACCGTTAATAAGTCAATAGGCTGGCTTTCTTGGAAGAGCATAAAAATGGCCTCAAAGATGTGCTGATGCGCTTCTTTGTAAAAAGCATCTGGGCTTAAAATATCAATAACCTCATCAACTCCTTTTTTATCGATCATCATTGCACCAAGAACAACTTCTTCTAAATCAATAGCTTGTGGGGGGATTTTGCCTTTTTCAAGATTAATTATGGTACTTCGGTTAACGGGATAGCCTTTTACTTGGTTTGGTTGTTTCATAGAAGCGAATGTAAATAAATAGATAAAAGAAGTGGCATTATTACCCATTTCAATCTTAACATATAATAAACATTTTAACTGTTGATAACTAAAAAATATTGTTAATAAGAACAAAAAAACCTGAAGCATTACACTTCAGGTTTTAGGTCTTTCGAGGTTTTATCGCTACTAACCTTTAAACACGCCCATTTCAGAATATTTTTCCATTCTTTTATTTACTAAATCTATTGGTGATAAGTTTCTAAATTCTTCATAAGCGTTTAAAATAGCATCTCTAACGGCTTTAAATGTTTTCTCTTTATCGCTATGGGCGCCACCTAAGGGTTCTTTAATAATTTCATCTACAATTTTCATTTTTTTCATGTCGGAAGCGGTTAATTTTAAAGCACTGGCTGCTTGTTCTTTATATTCCCAACTGCGCCATAATATTGATGAGCAAGATTCTGGCGAAATCACAGAATACCAAGTATTTTCTAACATTAATACTTTATCGCCAACGCCTATACCAACAGCACCTCCAGAAGCGCCTTCACCAATAACAATGGTAATAATAGGAACTTGTAAACGTGTCATTTCAAATATATTTCTTGCAATGGCTTCACCTTGTCCACGTTCTTCCGCTTCTAATCCAGGATAAGCTCCCGGCGTGTCTAATAATGTAACAACTGGGAGGCCAAATTTTTCGGCCGATTTCATTAAGCGTAATGCTTTACGATAGCCTTCAGGGTTAGCCATACCAAAATTTCGATATTGTCGTGTTTTAGTATTATACCCTTTTTGCTGGCCAATAAACATAAAGCTTTGATCTCCTATTTTACCTAAGCCACCAATCATGGCTTTATCGTCTTTGTAATTACGATCGCCATGGAGTTCTAAAAAGGAATCTCCACACAAAGCATTTATATAGTCTAAAGTATAAGGTCTATTAGGGTGGCGAGACATTTGCACACGCTGCCATGGGGTTAAATTTTTATAAATTTCTTTTTTAGTAGCTGTAAGTTTTTTTTCTATTTGCTTACAGGTTTCAGAAACATCTACATCGCTTTCTTCTCCAATTATTTGACATTTATCTAGCTGTTCCTCTAATTCTTTAATGGGAAGTTCAAATTCTAAATATTCCATAGGGATAACTTCTTTAAATTTTAATTAGCATACAAACGTACATATTTTTTTAGATGCAAGTAGTTAAAATGGTTAAAAAAATAGTACCCTTTTGTTTCTCAACAAAAATAAAGTTTAATCTATTGGCTATTAATAAGTAATAAAAACTAGAAAACGTTTTGTTTTTTTCTTCTAAAATGCCTGCTGTTTTTTAAAATACCATTAAGCATAACTACCCCAAGAATAATTGTAGCCCCATAGTAAAAGTTTGCAGACATTTGCTCACTTTCAGGAAATAAAATTAAGGCTAAAATTATCCCATAAATAGGCTCTAAATTATAGGTTAAAACAACGGTGTATGGACTAATAAATTTCATAACATGAGTAGAAGCTATAAAGGCATATGCAGTACAAATTGAAGCAAGAATAATTAAATAAACGAGGTCTGTTTTTTTTAAAATGAAAAATTTTGTAGAATAGCCTTCGTCATAAAAAAAGAGCCCTATTGAAATAAACAATACCCCACTTATAAACTCATAAAATGAAATTTTTGTGGCAGAGTGATTTTTCATAAATTGCCCATTTAACACTGCAAATAACGCTGAAAAAAAAGCAGAAACTACCCCTAATACCATTCCTTTTAAGTATCGTATTTCACTCTCTAAAATGATATAAATACCAAAAACAACAACAATTCCAAAAAGGATTTCATACCATATTAATCGGCGTTTATAAATTAATGGTTCTAAAAAAGAAACAAAAAAAGCACCTGTAGAAAACATGGCCAATGCTATAGCTGCATTTGAAGCGTCTATTGCTCCAAAAAAGGTGATCCAATGCAAAGCAATAATAATTCCAGCTAAAGCGAATTTTATAAAAGTTTTCTTGGTAATGGTAATGTCTATCTTTGCAATCTTAATATAAAAATACATCAAAATCGAGGCAATAAACATGCGGTACCAAACTAAAGGCACCGCTTCAATAGTAATTAGTTTGCCTAAAATGGCAGTAAAACCAGCAATGAATACTAAAAAATGTAAATGAAAATAATTTTTAATCTTATCGTTTTGCATTGTACAATAAAATTATTGACACGATTCCGAAGATAACATTAGGAAACCATACGGCGATTAGAGGTGGAAAGTCGGACTGCGAAGCTAGTGTCCCGAAAATCTTATCGAAAAACACAAATATCATGGCAATGGTTATTCCTAAGGCCAAATTTACGCCCATTCCGCCTCTTCGCTTTCTGGAAGATACAGCCACGCCAATTATAGTAAGAATAAAAACAGATACTGGCAAGCTCCATTTTCTATACTTCTCTAATTTATATCGGCCTATGTTAGAGGATCCTCGTTTTTCTTCTCGGTCTATAAAGTTTACTAAATCACTGTATTTTAAGGTCTCCGCAATATATTCAACAGGCGTTAAGTCCTGTAAATCAAAAGAAAAGAGGGTATCTTTTCTTCTTGTCGATTCTAAAATATCATTGTTTCCTCCAATTTCTCTCTTAAAATAATTACGTAATAGATATGTAGAATCTTCTTCAAGGTATCTTATAGACTTTGCATCAATTTTATAAGTCATTTGCCCATTTTCAAAATGTTCTAAAACAAAATTATTTCCTGAGCTTTTTTTAGCATTAAAACTACTTACATATATAATATCATGGTCATTAATTTGTTTAAGCAAACTCGTTACTTTCGATTTTCTACTTTTAAGGTATTTATATTGAAAATCGTTAAACCCTTTACTGGCATTAGGCGCCATATAAAGGCCGAGAACTATCGAGATTAAGGCCACAATAGTAGCCCCTATTAAATAGGGTCTTAAAAAACGTGTAAACGAAACACCTGAGCTTAAAAAAGCAACGATCTCGGTGTTATTCGCTAATTTTGAAGTAAACCAAATAACTGAAAGAAATAAAAATAAAGGAAATAATAAATGCGCAAAATAAATGGTAAAATCATAAAAATAAAGCGCAACCTCTATAAAGGGGACTTCTTTTTCTAAGATCTTATTTATTTTTTCAGCTAAATGAACCGTTATTCCAATAGGAATAAATAACAAAAGCATTACTAAAAAAGTAAACAAATAGCGTTTTAATATG
>CALDCO010000001.1 GCA_937937185.1 uncultured Flavobacteriaceae bacterium | reverse complement strand
AACAATAGTGAAGTAATTCGTGACGCCTTAAGGCTTCATGGTATTTACAGAGACAAAGTAATAAACGATCTTAGAAAAGAGATAGAAGAAGGATGGAATGCACCAGACAGTAAAAGGACAATGCAGGATATTATAGACTCTAAGAAAAAAGGATAATGCCAAAATTTATATTATCTACAAGGGCTGATGATGATATTGAAGAATTGTTTGATCGTGGTGTGATTAAGTTTGGAGAAAATCAAGCTATAAAGTATTTAGAAGATCTTAATTTAATGTTTATTTTTCTATCTGAAAATCCAGAAGTTGGAAAAAAGAGAAATGAAATTAAATTGAAATTGTATAGTTTTCCTTACAGTTCTCATATAATTTTTTATCGAATATTTAAAAAACATATTCGTATAGTCAGAGTACTTTACGGTGGTAGAGACTTAATAAAATTCTTAAAGTAAATCTATTAAAATAAAACCAGCAATAGCCTTAAAATATTTCGATAACAATAAAGATGTTCTCATCCCTATTTTTAAGAATGATGCTAATCTTTATGTCAATGAGCAACAAAACATGATCTTCGATTTTTCTAAAAAAGAAATTTAAATGTTAGAATTAATTACTCAGGCACTTAATTCTGGAGAGATTAATGAAGATCAATATTTGATGTTAACTGCTTTTTAAAAATATAAATAACCGATACTTAAACATAACAATCATACCTATAAAGGAAGTTTTACTAAAATAGCCTCAGACTGGAAAATAGTGCTTTCTAAAGCATTAGCAAATAAAGAAGATGCTCTTTATATAGAACAATTCATTAAGAGAATGAAAAGTAAAAAATTTATCTCAAAAATAATTCAACGCCCTGATATTCTTGATGACATTTTATCTAAAAAATAAAGAACCTAGTTCCCTCGAAACGGGAGCGCTCAACCTGACATTTTCATAATATTTCAATCAAAACATAGGTAACTATCTACTGACCTCTATGGATGGTTTTCAGAACCCCAAATAAATTCACGCCAAGCCTACAGTCATCGGTAAATTATAAACAAATTAAAGATTGTTTTAATGAAATATTTAAACTAATCTTGATGTTGAAATATTTTTAGTTAAGAAGATGAATATAATCCTTACTGGAGCATCGGGAACATTAGGTTCTCAAATATTGATTGAATTGTTAAACAAAGAACATATAAAAAATATTTTTCTTTTAGTTAGAGCAAAAAATGGAAAAACGGCATTAGATCGCATAAAAAACATTTTAAAAATTAGCTCGCAAACTAACTCAAACTGCGAAAATGGACTAGTAAAAATTAATGTATTTGACACGGATGAATTCTTCACGGCTTCTTACTTAAATAAAAGCGATATTAATTATTTTATACACTGCGCTGGCTACGTTAATTTATCCACTAAAACGAAGGAAAAAAACAGGATTTTTGGAGAAAACTTAGGATTTACCAAAAAAATATTTCAAACCTTCTCTTCTTACATTACAAAGTTCACATACATAAGCACCGCTTTTTCAATAGGCGATGTAGGAGGATTAATAGGTAATGATTTTCACAACGGAATAAGGCCTAGGCATCGTAATTTCTATGAAGAATCTAAATATCATAGCGAACGATATCTTCTTGAAGCTGGGAAAGCAAATAATATTTCCATACAAATTTTGCGTCCCAGTGTGTTAGGTGGTAATATAGGGGAGAAATCGAAATATTTTATCTCAAAATATATGGTTTACTATCTTCTTGGAAAGTTTTGTTTTAAGAATCCTCATAGTGAAGATACATTTAGAATTAAAGCAAATTTTAAGACAGGATTGAATATTATTCCTGTGGATTTTGTTGCTAAAGTGATAGCTAATGTTGTATTTAAAAATATTCAACAACTTAATATTACGCATTCCAAATGTACTAATCTTGTTAATGGAATGAAGCGAATTATTGAAACAGTAGACGCTACTAATTTTACATTTGTAAATGCTTTGCATGTAAACGAACAATTGCAGAATAAAAATGAGGCAGAAAAGTTTTACTACGATTCATTGGGGGTCTATTTAAATCCTTATTTAATATCTAAACCCTATGAATATGACACCCAATTGCTAGAATCAATAGTTCCAATTCCAAATTATGATTTAGAGGACTATTTAGAACAGACTATTTCATATGCAAAAAGCAAAAACTTTAAGAATGAAAGGTGGTAATTAATATACTAATGAGGAATTCCCAATGTAAGTTCTAGGTGCAATATCTAAAAACATATAGATAGGCACAAGCATACGAATGTATAATATAATCAACTGCTAGGAGTCACCAGCACTAATCCTGAAGCATTGGGGTAATCTATAAGATGGGTTTTTTAGTTTTATTATTTCACTTCAACTCGTTTCACCAGTTTCCCAACCGTTAATCCTTGCACTAAAATAGAAAAAACCACCACCACATAAGTTATCACTAAAAACAAATCGCGATTCATAGCCTCTGTTAGTCCTAAGGCTAAAGCAATTGAAATCCCTCCTCGGAGTCCGCCCCAAGTCATAATTAAATTAGTTTTTGGTACAAAGTCTAACTTTTTCTTGAATACATTTATAGGTAATAGTAATGATAAATAACGACATACCAGAACTATTGGAATGGCTATTAAACCCGCAAACACATATTCCATTTTAAACGTTAAGACGAGCATTTCCATACCAATTAAAACAAATAGTATGGCATTTAATAAAATATCGATAAGTTCCCAAAATTTATCAACGTAATTCTCTGTAATTTCAGACATTGCAGTCCCTCGAACGGTATCGTTTCCTACGAGCAAACCCGCGGTTACCATTGCTAGTGGAGCCGATAAATGTAATTTATGAGCAATAATAGTCCCGCCCATTACTGCAGCAAGTGTTACAATTACTTCGATGTGGTAATCGTCTATCGATTTCATAAGCTTATAGGTCATCCAACCCAAACCAAAACCTAAAAGAATCCCGCCTATCACTTCTTGTCCAAAAAGTTTTACGACATCAAACGCTTCGACTTGCCCTGTTCCCATAGCAGCAATTTGGAAAATCGTTAAAAAGATAACCACGCCCACACCATCATTAAATAAGGATTCGCCAACAATTTTTACTTCAAGCTTTTTAGGAACCCCAGCTTTTTTTAAAATGCCTAACACCGCAATAGGATCGGTTGGTGAAATTAAAGCACCAAATAGTAGACAGTATATAAAATCGACATTTGGAGTGATCATTTTCAAGAAAAAGAAAACAGCTGCTCCTACCAAAAAGGTAGAAACGAGCACCCCAAAAGTAGAAAATACTAAAACAGGCCAGCGCTGCACTTTTAATTGCTGAAAATTAGTATGTAACGCCCCTGCAAAAAGCAAAAAACTTAGCATAATATCTAATAATACCATTTTAAAATCGATCTGTTTTATAATATAGCTTTCAGCCTCAAGTAAGGTAGCATCTACATAACTAAGTATAAAAACCCCAAGCGTAAATACAATGCTAATGAGCATTAATCCAATAGTATTAGGTAATTTCAAAAAACGAACATTAATGTATCCAAAAATAGCAGAGAGCACTACTAGTACTGTAATAATGAAGAAATAATCATTCATGCTTAAAATATTTAGTGGTGCGAAAGTAACCTTCTTAATTTAAAAACAATAATTCCTGTTATGTAATCATATTATTTTCGACATATAAGATTCAATATCTATCTTAGCATTAAAATTATTTATATGCAGAAAACATATTATGATCCGGCAGATTTAAGGAAATTTGGAAAAATTAGTGAATGGAATCAAGAATTAGGGGATAAATTTTTCGAATACTACGGAAAAGTTTTTGAAGATGGTGCGCTCACCGCCCGAGAAAAATCATTAATTGCACTAGCCGTATCGCATACCGAACAATGCCCATATTGCATAGATGCTTATACCAAAGATGGCTTACAACGTGGCGTAACCAAAGAAGAAATGATGGAAGCCATACATGTTGGTGCTGCCATTAAAAGTGGTGCTACTCTAGTACATGGGGTGCAGATGATGAATAAAGTGAATAAATTAGATGGTTAATCTTAATGTTTATTTGAAAAATTAAACAGTCAAAATTATTTTATGACTAAATTAAAAACAAAATCGCTTCAGAAACGAGAGAGTGATTTAGCAAATACTAATAGGCAATTAGAGATTTTATCTAATGGTATTTTTGCCAGTGGAGAACTGCCCACGTTTAAAGATAAAATTGCAGAAACCAATCAGTTTCCTTTAGTTCCTAATACTCTAGAAATACTTCAAATAAACTTAGGTTACATGTGTAATCAAGTTTGTGAACATTGCCATGTAGATGCTGGTCCAGATCGCAAAGAGATTATGACAAGAGCAACCATGATGCAATGTTTAGAGGTTATAAAGAAAACAAAAGCGCATACTTTAGATTTAACGGGAGGGGCGCCAGAAATGAATCCCGATTTTCGTTGGTTTGTAGAGGAAGCTTCAAAAGCAGGTATTAAGGACTTTATTGTACGCTCTAATTTAACGATTATACGCGCCAACAAAAAATATTACGATTTACCCGATTTTTTTAAAAAACATAATGTACATGTTGTTTCTTCAATGCCGCATTGGACGCGAGGGAAAACCGATAAACAACGTGGAGATGGCGTTTTTGATAAATCGATAAAAGCACTGCAAGAATTAAATGCTGTAGGCTATGGCATGCCAAATAGCGATTTAAGATTAGATCTGGTTTATAATCCTTCTGGGGCGTTCTTACCTGGTGACCAAATGGCCATGGAAAAAGATTTTAAAAAAGCGCTTAAAGAAGATTTTAACATTCAATTTCATAATTTATTTGCCATTACCAATTTACCCATTGCCCGATTTTTAGATTATTTAATTGCTTCAGAAAATTATGAAGATTACATGTACGCGTTGGTAGAAGCTTTTAATCCTTCAGCAGTAGCCAATGTAATGTGTACCAATACAATATCTATTAGCTGGGACGGCTGGTTATACGATTGTGATTTTAATCAAATGCTAGATTTAAAAGTGGCCAGTAAGGTAAAACATGTGAGCGAATATAATGAAGCATTGTTGCAAAATAGAAAAATTATTGTCTCGCAACATTGTTATGGTTGTACCGCAGGAGCAGGGAGTAGTTGCCAAGGAAGCGTCACTTAATCGCTTAAATATTACGAATAACGAACAAAAAACAGTTTTGGCGATTTTTTTACTACATTTAAACTACTGAAAATGTGACTATTTCAATGATGCACTAGTTAAAACTGGTCTTTTGCAGTATCGATGAGAACAAATGTAAACATGAAAAATAAAATATTTTACCTATTATTTTTGGTTTCGGCATATAGCTATTCGCAAAAAACACTAGATAAATTATTAAAGCAACATAATGATAATGGTGTGCCTTACATTACTGTTGAAGAATTAGCCATGCCAAAAACAAAAGCTGTTTTGTTAGATGCGCGAGAGCCTAAAGAATATAAAGTAAGTCACCTTAAAGAAGCTGTTTGTGTTGGCTACGATGAATTTAAATTAGATAAGGTACTGGAACAATACCCTAACAAAGACGAGGAAATTGTTGTGTACTGTTCATTAGGCATACGATCTGAAACTGTTGCCAAAAAGCTTAAAGCAGCAGGGTATACTAATGTTAAAAATTTATATGGCGGTATTTTTGAATGGAAAAACAAAGACCATATCGTATACGATGCTCAAGAAAAGGAAACTAATAACGTGCATACGTTTAATAAAGAGTGGAGTAAATGGCTTGAAAAAGGAGTAAAGATTTACGAAGCGGATAAAAAAGAAGAAGCAAAAAAGGGAAAGCGAGAAAAGAAAAAAATTAAAAGCTAAATGCCTTTATAGAAAAACCTGTGGTAAAAAAAAACAGTAGTACAGTAATACTTGTTTTTACGAGAAACCCCGAATTAGGAAAAGTAAAAACACGTTTAGCAAAAGGTATTGGTGAAGCAGCAGCATTAAAAGTTTATATTAAGCTTATAGCGCATACAGAGAAGGTGCTTAGAAAAATAAATGTAGACAAATGTGTAAGTTACTCTGTAAGAGTGAGACAAAATGATCTGTGGGATAATGCAGTTTACCAAAAAAAAGTTCAATTTGGAGCCAATTTAGGTGAACGTATGGAAAATGCTTTTAAAAATGCTTTTAACGATAACTACGAAAAAGTAATTATTATTGGAAGCGATTTATATGATTTAAAACCCATTCATATAGAAAAAGCAATTGAAGCATTAAATAATAATGATGTCGTGATTGGTCCGGCAAAAGATGGTGGTTATTATTTGTTAGGTATGAAAGCATTACACCAAAAAATATTTAAAAATAAAGAATGGGGTACACATACTGTTTTACAAGCCACTTTAAATGATTTAAAAGAGGCTAAAGTAGAACTCTTAGACCCTTTAAACGACATCGATTTTGTTGAGGATTTACATCCATATCCTGAATTTAAATCGTATATATAGTAATTAAATACATCAACCAACTATGAAAACAAAATTATTTTTACTCGCACTTGTTGCTTTTGCAGCATTTGAAATTAATGCGCAGTGTGTTGTGTCTGGCTCATTTGTAGCTAGAAATGCTGGAGCATACCCACTAAGTGGAACGGCAAGTATAACCGTTGAATCTGATGGATCAGTGTCGTCTGTAAACTTTGAAAGTGACTTTGTCTCGGTTCAAGGTTTTCAATTACAAGTATTTTTATCGAAAACACAAACTATAAATACAACTAATCCAAACCCTAGCGTATTTATTAGAGTGGATCAAAATGGTGATTTAAGAGATGATCCTCATAATTCCGATCTAAGAAGCCATAATGGTCATGATATGACTGGAGCTAAAGCATTTACTCAAAATTTATCTGGAGTTGAAATAGACGATTACCAATACGTTATCTTACAATGTGTAGAGTTTAATGTGCCATGGGGTTATGCCCAATTAACGAATCAAAGCCCAGACTGTTCTACATTAAGCACTGGGGATACAACACTTAACGAAAGTATAAGTATATTCCCTAACCCAGCCAATGAGCAGTTTGAAGTTCGTAATGATTTAGAAACACCAATAGCTATTGCTGTATATAATGTTTTAGGAAAACAAGTACAAGTTATCGAAAACACGCAATTAAAAAACCAAAGTGTCTCTTTATCTAATTTAAATGCAGGCATTTATTTAGTTGAAATTAAGAGTGACAAACAACGACTCATTAAAAAGCTCGTAAAACGTTAATCAATTACTACTAAATCAATACCTTTTTACTTATTATTTACATAAAACCATTACTAATATATTATCCATAATTGTAAATAAAACTATGAAAACAAGATTACTTTTTTTAAGCCTTGCCCTAATTATTCAAAATGCTTTTTC